>JBEDJV010000217.1:0-3147 GCA_041172545.1 Bacteroidota bacterium
GTCCTTCTTTACGGTCCTTCACCGAAGATTTCAACGAACTCATCGTCGAACACATAACTCCTTTGTAAGAGGAAATAAGAGCCTGGTAATCACTTGCTTTTCGTGAACAACTTGAAAAAAAGAGACTCAACGAAAAAAGAAAGGTTAACGTTTTGAGAAATTTGAACATATCGAAAACAGTGAGAGTTTGATAAATCAAAAATACGGAATCATTTATCCAATAATGGTACACAAGTGGTACATTTGTATTATGTTAGAAGAGTTAAAATTGGAAGTTGAAAAGGTTTTTGGAGAAAAAATCCAAAAAAGAAAGCATTGTGATGAACTTTCATTGGATGTGTATACCAAGACAGGAATCATGATTTCGTACAACACTTTTCGTCGATTATTTGGGATCATCGCTTACCGCGAACCACGATTATCAACGTTGGATGCCTTATCTAAATACATTGGTTTTTCATCCTACAGGGATTTCACGAATCGTTTTCACTCGGTCGATGAATGGACGAAATGGGAGAATTTGTTTTTAGGCATAGATGAGAAAAAAGCGGACGAGTTAGTACAGATGTTTAGTTATCATCTTTCACAAAACAGCGAATTCCCCTACATTTTCACGGTTTTACTGCGCGAGCTTATTTACCGTCGTGACATACACACTTTGCGCGTCATTTTAGCAAGAAAAGAATGGTCATTTGCCAACTTACCGTATGAAATCGCCTTAAAAATTGGTGTCGTGGTTGGACGTCAATTCCGATTTGTTCAAGATGAAGCTTTTGAGCAGGAATTACTGAAGATTCCTCTTTTTCGCGATTTAGTCTTGAAAATGTTTGTTGATTATTCGGGCCTAAACAAAAAATATGGAACATGGATTTCATATGTCAATCAACTTCCAGATATCGATGAGGAATCCTTGATTTTTACAAATGGTGTGTTGGTGTGGAAAGATTTACTCAACGGAAATAACATGACATCGGCGCATTTGGAAAGAATTCCCACCCTAAGTAAAGACATGCATCCCATCTTATATGGACGTGTTTCTGCCTTACATTTAATGGCTCATCAAGATGAAACGGCACGTGATAAAATACTAAAGGAATGGGGGATGATGATAAAACTACACCCAGAACGAACCTTGGAATACGTGTTCGTCGCGAATGTACAATGTCTTGTATTTCCGGCTAGTGATTTCGCTAATTTCCTCTTCCGATTCGAAAAACACGCCTCTAAAGTCCATTTTTGGTACAACCAATCACAGTTGAATGTATACTACCTTTTCTTAGTTCAGCATACCATTTTCATGGGACAAAGGAGTAAAGCACTAAACATTTTAAATCAAATCGACCTCACCTACCTTCGCTACGGATACGACGAGTTCCTTCTCTTATTCATCCACTTTTTCAAATACGAATTAGCTGAAGATCCATCCAAAAAAGAAGCCCATTGGAAGCGATTAATAGAGCACGCCTCTTATTTGAACTATCCGATTTTTACGGAGGAATATTTTAGGGGGTATTTTGCAAGTAATGAACTTTGGCCTGAGAACTAAGGAATAACATTGAATTCGATACCGCTAATGGAGTAAGAATGAGTTGAAATACTAGAGGAACTAATGGTAATAGCATATGACCCCTCAGATAGCCATAATGGAAACATATTAACTTGGCCAGAAAAAGCCGATCCACTATAAACAATATGATTTCCAACGAGAATTGATGCAATATTTGTATTCAATATAGAGCTACCAAATGTGGCACTTTCTATTTTCAACACTTTACCAGAAGGTACCACTATATTATTAATTATTTGTCCAGTTATCCATGTTCCAGAAGTATTTTTCACTTGATTAAATACGAGGTTGGCTTGTGCCGAAACGTTGCATGTAGTATAGCAAAGGATAAACAAAGAAAAGAGAAATTTCATTATGTGGTTATTTAAAAGTTTAGATAGTTTTATGGAACAATATTGTATTCAATAATGGAATAATGAATATTCGTTGCTCCGGAATAATTATTATAGGAATAACCAGATCCTGAAATTGTAAAAGACAATACATCACCTGCTTTGAGCCAGATCGCATTATTGGATATAATGTTGGGGGAATTTAAATCAGTATTTGAATTTGCAACAAATACGAGAATATTGTTTATTTTGATTTTTAATTTAACGTTTGTGCCTCCATAGGTACTATTAGACCACATAGTTTCTGTAAAAGAATTGATCGATTCAATTTTCCAGGTTTTGTTTGTTGGTACGGTATAATTTGATGGGGCATTAACTGTGAAAATCCCAGTGCCCCCTGTCGAAGGGTTACCTGAAATCACGAATGCATTTGAAAGCACCTGATTAAAAACAAGATTTGCTTGGCCTTTGTACTCAAATGAAAGCATGCCAAAGATGATAAAAGCGTATAAAGTTTTCATGATTTTGAATTAAATTTTTGAGTTCATTAAAACCCATCTGTTGTATAAATAAGTGTATTTTCATTTCCTGTACTCGTGCTCGATGTAGATGCAACTCCAAGCTGTTGCCAAGTGGATCCGTCGTAGTAAAAGAATCCGATTGGAGAGGTGTTTTGAAAAACAAGTAATCCCATGGCAGGACTTGCAATCGCTAGTCGTTGAGTGGAAGTCATGCTTGGTAATAAAACGCCTTGTGTTGTTGATTGAACTTGTAATACTGCTGAATTAGGTACAGAAGAACTTCCAATACCAATTTGATTGTTTGTATTTGTTAGCGTGCTACTCGCAACCCAAGTTGTTCCATTATTGGTCAGCGTTTGGCCAATTGTTCCGCTCACTAATGGGCCGGTTGCACCTGTTAAACCAATTGGACCTTGCGGTCCTGTTGGACCAACAGCACCTGTCGCACCTGTTAAACCAATCGGTCCTTGCGGACCTGTTGCGCCAACTGCACCTGTTGGGCCTGTTAAACCAATCGGTCCTTGTGGTCCCGTTGCTCCAGTTAATCCAATTGGTCCTTGCGGACCTGTTGCTCCAACTGCACCTGTTGCGCCTGTTAATCCTGTTGCGCCTGTTAAACCAATCGGTCCTTGTGGACCCGTTGGACCAACTGCACCGGTAGCGCCTGTCAAACCAGTTGCACCAGTCAATCCGATTGGACCTTGTGGACCTGTCGCTCCTGTTGCAC
>JBEDJV010000218.1:0-3887 GCA_041172545.1 Bacteroidota bacterium
GATTTCATAAGTTAAATTCCTTGAGGTAGTAAGTATTGGTCGATGAATTCACGTACACACGCATCTCCACCTTTACGCGAAAGAATGATGTGACATTCCGATTTCACGGCATTCACAGCAGAAGATGGGCAAATCGACAATCCGACAGCTTTCATGACAGCTAAATCATTGATGTCGTCACCGATGATTCCAACTTCGTTTAGGCTGATTCCTAATTCACTGCACCAGCCATTGAGAATGTCTAACTTCGGCTCACGTCCAACATACACACGTTCGATTCCTAGCACTGCGGCGCGATCTTGCACCATGTGTTCCGTAAATCCGGAGGAAATGATTCCCAATTGAACGGGACCATTTTTCACAACATGCATGATGGCAAGTCCGTCTTGTGTATGGTAACGTTTTAACTGATCTCCTTTTTCACTCATGAACATTCCACCGTCGGTTAAAACACCATCGACATCCAAAATGAGTAATTTCAGTTGGTCAAGTTGTTTTTTGAAATGGTTGTTTCGGAAAAGTGGTTTGAAAAGTAGGGCCGTTAAATCGACTTCGTATTCTTCACAGACCGCTTCCAAATCATACACAGAAAGTTCATTCACGTGTTCCACATCCAAGTCGGACAAAAAGTCGTCAAACTCGATTCCGTTTTTTTGACAAAGTCCTTTTATGTTTTGTTCTAATAACATCTTATATCATTTTGTAACCTACACTTGCTGCAACAGCTTGAAGGTCTTTTTGTAATTGATTCCTCGTAATTCAACTGCTGTGAAGCATCTGATTTCGCTACTTTCGGATTTGGATGCGCCTCGATTAATAGTCCATCGATTCCCATCGCCACACATGCACGTGCCAGTGGATTCACACCATACGCGTATCCCATGGCATGAGATGGATCCAAAATGATCGGAAGATTCGTGTATTCTTGTAACCAAGCGACACCGCAAAGGTCCAAGGTGAAGCGTGTTCCTGTTTCAAAGGTGCGAATTCCGCGTTCACAAAGAATCACGTTTTCGTTACCTCCTGCTAGTACAAATTCGGCTGCTTGAACGAATTCTTGAAGTGTCGTTCCGAATCCACGTTTGATCAATACGGGTTTTTTGATTTTCGCACAGGCACGTAAAATTCCTTGATCGTACATCGCTTTGGCTCCAACTTGAATGATATCCGTATGTTCAATGATTTCATCGATGTGTGTGGCATCGCGTGCTTCGGTAATGACGTTTAAACCGTATTCCGTGCGCATTTTCGCTAATAACTGCAATCCTTCTAGACCTAATCCTTGGAAAGAATACGGACTCGTTCTTGGTTTGTAGCAGCCACCACGAAGTGTGCTAAGTCCCATTCCAACGAGTAACTCTGCGGAAGAACGAATTTGATCTTCGGATTCTACCGAACAAGGTCCACCGATTAAAATGGTATTCTTGGTATTTCCTCCAATGCTCACATTCCCGAATTTCACTTCTCTTTTGTCGGAACGAAAACGCTTGGATGCCAATTGAATGTCGTTGGCAAATACCCAGTGCTCATCACAGAGGCTTTCTAGGTCGGCTGGAACTTCTTTCAAACCAGAACCGGTAATCAGTAAGTTTTTTCCTTCGTAAGTAATGTGAAAAGCTTTGTGTTTTTCAGCTAAGTTGGCACATTCGTTTGCGCTAACGGTTGATTTTAATTGAATAATCATAATTCTCCCTTGATGAGGTTGACAAAATTAATAATTCCCACTGCTTGCTTTTGATCGTTCACAACTGGAAGATACATGACAGGGAAGTTGGATTTTTTTAATAACTGTAACAAGTCGATCACCGTCGCTGTTTCTTGTATGCACAAGGGTTGACGATTGATAAATGAACTTGCTTCAATATGTGTAGGTTGATCTAGGTTTTTTAAAAATGTTTTGCGGATGTCCGCACTTGAAACGATTCCGTTTAATGTATTGTCTTCACCGATGGCTAAGGCGAAGCCCATTTGTCCGAATTCAACGGCTTCGAGAATGCTACGGGTCGTGCAAGAAGACACTTCGAAAGTTGGTGCTTCCGCGAGTGGAATCATGAAATCACCCATGATAAAACTGGACTCGATTTCACGTTTCGTCAAGTTCATTAAGGCATTTCCGATGCTTGGTCCATGGAACAGGTAGGAACCAGAAACAGCTGAACTCACACCCATGTTTCGAAGAATAAAGGAAACTTCTCCGTTTACACCGCCATCCACGTGAATGGACTTACTTGGATACTTTGTTCTAAACTGACGAATTTTAGAAAAATTTAAACGGTCGAATTTCCCGCCACTTTGTCCAGGAATCGTCGCCATGATCAAAATGAAATCAAAGTCCGAATATGGATCAAAAGCAGAAATTGGAGTAGGTGTGATGATGGCTAATCCTTTCTTTCCAGTAATGGAAGTTGGGATTTCCAATGGTTCTTTCAGGTTTTCCACTTGAAAAGTCACGTATTCCACTGGATTACTTTCCAATAAATCGTAATACTTTGATGGATTTTCCGTGATGATGTGTAAGTCAATGGGTAAGTCGCACCATGTTCGAATGTTGGATATGTCCTCAAAAACACTCAAATCATCGTTACAGTCGACATGCAATAGGTCCACTTGATGCGCAACTAAATCAAGAATCACTTCTTTTAAAGAGCGACTTTTATCGCTGTAAATAGATGCGGAAATCTTCATGTAACAAAGATACTGAAATAATCGGTAAATGTCCGGAGTTGGAATGTTAATGGATCAAGATAAAAACCTATGATCTACGGGTCATTTTGTATCAATCAACATTCGTTTTCAAGATTACGTCCCGCGCATGAAAAGATGTAACGCGAACCCTCACGACGAAGTTGCGTGAAAATTTCTGGCTGTTTGAGCCGAGGTACGAGAGCGAGTTTCAGAAATTTTAGCAAGGAGGAAGATGAGGGTAGTTATATCTTTTAAGCGCTAGACTTTTTTGTTACTTTTTGGGGCAATGCCAAAAAGTAAGAGCAAAAAAAAACAATCTCCTTTATACCAATTTTATGGATTGCCCCTGTTAATCTAGGGCTGAATTTAAAGAAAAAAAAGAGGGGTAAGCTACTCTTATCGCACCGCTCAACCTCATACCTTTGCTACATTCCTGTCCTGGAGGATTCAGAGGGAGCTGGTCGTAAAAGACTTACCCCGTGCAAATGTAGGGATTTCTTTTTATTCGAACGAAAAAATCAATGAATTACTATGCTTCTATGGCACGATTCATTAAAGAAACCATCGCCAATGTTACAATAAACAATTGAGTAGCAGTTTCCTCGTCCAAACTTGAACCATCTTCATCTTCGGTAGAAACTTCCATTGCCATGAATTGAGCTAGAAATGGTTGGTCGCAGAATGATTCAATGATTTCTTCGTCTTCTTCATCGAAGTATTGCTCTAACATATCAAAGTATGGTTCTTCGATTTCGTCGATGTCTGCTTCGGTTACTTGACGAAGTTTAATACCTTCTTGAGTAAAACACTCTGAAATAACACAGAAATAATAAATTAATAATCCTTCTAAATCTTCATTCTTGTATTCAGAAGGCGCTGTCATGACGTAATCCAACAGTTCTTGTTGTGCCAAGGCATATTTTTCGGATACATTTTCTAATTGATCGTCCGTTAAATGATCAACGATATCAATGGCTTTCTCTATGGATGCTAGACTAACTTGTTTCATGACACTATTTTTTTGACAAAAATAAGAAGAAAAAATGGCGAAACTAAATTATGTAACTTGTGCTACAGATGAATTCTAAAAGAGCCATTACCTTTGTCAAAAACAAACAGCAGATGTCTTTTCTTAAAACGCGCACATTTTGGACCATCCTCGGATACGCATTGGGAGCAGTTGGTGGATACATTTACTTTTT
>JBEDJV010000219.1:0-4986 GCA_041172545.1 Bacteroidota bacterium
ACTCCCCTACTCGAAATCGTTTCTGAACCAGACATGCGTTCATCCATGGAAGCTTACCACTACTTAACGGAAGTGCGTAAACTTGTTCGTTACCTAGATATTTGTGATGGAAACATGGAGGAAGGATCCTTGCGTTGTGATGCGAATGTTTCGGTAAGACTTGTTGGTGTTTCAGAATTCGGAACGAAGGTAGAGGTGAAAAACATGAACTCCATTCGAAACGTTCAACGTGCGATTGAATTTGAGGTTCAACGTCAAATTGAAGTGTTGGAAAACGGTGGGACTTTATCTCAAGAAACCCGCGCATTTGATGCCTTGAAAGGCATTACCATTTCTATGCGATCAAAAGAAGCTGCGAATGACTATCGTTATTTCCCAGAACCGGATATGCCGCCAATTTCTGTGACTCAAGAACAAATTCAAGCAGTTGCGAAAGAAATGCCGGCATTACCGAGAGCCTTATTCCAACGATATACAAAGGAATATGGATTGTCTGAATACGACGCGTACAACATCACCGACAATAAAGGAATTGCTCTTTATTATGAGTCCATTCTAGCACATACAAAAAACTATAAGTCAGCTGCAAACTGGTTGATGGGAGACATCAAATCTTACCTAAACGAGTACGGAATTGAAATGGAGAAATTCCCTTTGAAACCGATGCGCATTGCGGAATTGATTCACCTAGTGGAAGAAGGAAAAGTTTCTAGCTCAGTTGCTTCACAAAAAATATTTCCTGCCTTATTCGAAACAGAAGAAACACCCTTGCAGGTGGCAGAGCGATTAAATTTGATTCAAAATTCTGACGAAGATGCCTTGAAAGGATTCATTTTGAAAGTATTTGAATTAAATCAGGATGAAGTAATGCGCTATAGAGCAGGAGAAAAACAATTGACTGGATTTTTCATGGGACAATTAATGAAAGTGTCGCAAGGAAAAGCAGATCCGAAATTAGCTAATGGATTGTTACGTCAAATGCTCGACGCATGAAAGATTGGATCTTGAAATATAAAACCTGGATTATCCTTGGTGGAATCATCGCGCTTGTTGGGGGAATTATTTGGTACAATAAATACCAAAAAGACTTAGCTGATACAGGAGGACTCGAAGCGAATTTTGAAGTATCTGGTAAAATCACTGGGGCACCGGGAATGACATTATTCATTGAAGCTCCGAGTGATAAGGGAACAATTCCTGTTGCTGAAGGACAAATTAATGACGATGGTAGTTTTAGTATCAATGGAAATATTCCAGGACTGGGTTACTATTTCTTAAGATTGAGCGATGAGAATAATAGTTTAATTCCAATCACCTTGATTCCAGGAGATCATTTAACCATCAATACATCCGTCAATACTTTTGTTGCAGAACCAAATGCTGGTGGAACGAGTTGGTCTAGAACCATGAATAGTTATTTACGTGAATTCGACCAATTTCAACAAACGCAAGCCCGTTTGCAGTTGAATGAAGAAAACCGAAGCAAGGAAGACGTTTCCAAACTTTTCCTTCAAGCGAAAAGCAAAATGGAATCATTTTCTAGAAAAAACATGTTGAAGGATCCAAGTAATGCCTATAACATCATCCTCTCCATGGACTTATTGCCAAGTGTCAGTTTTGATGATTGGGACGCTAGTAATTTGGATGCATTAAGAAAGGTAACGGAGGCTTTTGAGGAAAAATATGCGGGACAACCAGCAGCTGAAACGTTTAGAAACCAATATGCGCAAATTGAAAACGCCTATTTTGAATTCGCGTCATCCGTAAATGGTACAGTTCAAGCTCCAGAAATTGCGTTCGCAAATCCTTCAGGGAAAATAATGAAATTGTCCGATCTAAAAGGAAAAGTAGTGCTTGTAGATTTCTGGGCGTCCTGGTGCGGACCTTGTCGTGCAGAGAACCCGAATGTTTCGAAATGGAAAGAAGCGATTGAAAAGGATAAACTTTCATGGGCGAACCACGTCAGTGATTTAAAAGGCTGGAAATCCTCCGTGGTAGCCAACTTCGGAATTGAGGGAATTCCACATACGGTACTCTTAAACAAAGAAGGAAAAATAATTGGAAAAAACCTTCGCGGTGAAAAATTAGAAGAAACGTTAACTAAACTTTTAAAATGAAAAACTTAGGAATTATACTTTTAGCCATTTTACCTTTTGGGATTTTTGGTCAAAATTCAATTAAAGTGACTGTTTCGGGCATGATTTTCAATGCCAACGTAGACTCTGTTCGAATTTCTCAAAACTTCGGAAATGCATACAAAGACTATGGATCAGCACCAATGGATAAAAAAGGAAATTTCAAACTCTCCATTGAATTAGCTAAACCAGATTACTATTACCTACGTGTTGGATCAGAAAACATTCACATTATTTTGAAAAACAACAGTGATATTAAAGTATACGGTGATGGAACAAAACTGAAAGACTTTTGCAATTTTGTTGGTTCGGATGAATCGAAAGCAATGAACGACTTTTCACACATTGCGGAAAAATGGACAGCGAAAAGCGACTCCGCATTAACAGCCATCAAAATGGACCCTTCACGTCAACAGGCTGTCAATGACTATATGACTCAAGAATTTTACAAATTTAATAGTGAACTACAAGGATTTATTGGAGCTAATCCAAATTCACCCGCGTTAATCCTTGCTCTAGCCAATATGAATGCGGAACAAGACATGGCAAGCTATGAAAACGTACTCAATCAAGTGTATTCAGTATTCAGCGAAAGTCCAACTGTTCAGTCTTTCTACACCAATTTTGCACAAATTAAAAAACGCATAGAAGATGCTAACTTTTTGTCCCCTGGGAAAATCGCACCGGATTTTACCGAGTTAAAAACGGATGGAAAGAAGTCTTTGACATTGTCTTCTTTGCGTGGACAAATCGTACTGATTGATTTCTGGGCGTCTTGGTGTGGACCATGTCGCAGAGAGAATCCAAACGTGGTTCAAACCTATGAAAAATATAAAAAAGATGGGTTCACGATTGTCAGTGTCTCCTTGGATACAGATGCAGAAAAATGGAAAAACGCCATTCAACAGGATCAATTATCTTGGCCTAATCACGTTAGTGATCTCGGAGGATGGAACAGTAAGGTAGCTCAAATGTATAAAGTTTCTAGTGTGCCGTTTACCGTACTTATTGACCGCGAAGGTCATGTTATCAAAACGAATTTGAGAGGTCCGGCGTTGGAGGAAGAATTAAAACGCATTTTCGGTCATTAATGGATAGCACGGCAAAATACACCTATTTTGCTTCAGATTTTCATCTGGGCACGCCTGATGTAGCCCGCAGCCGCGAAAGAGAATCAGTCATTATTTCTTGGCTCGATTGCATTGAAAAAGATGCCGAAGAAATTTTTTTAATCGGAGACATTTTTGATTTTTGGTTTGAATACAAAACCGTCATACCAAAAGGATTTGTCCGATTGCAAGCAAAAATCGCTGGACTCGTTGACAAAGGAATTCCCGTTCATTTCTTTAAAGGAAACCACGACATGTGGATGTTTCACTACTTTCAAGAAGAATTAGGTGTCCAATTACATGCTGATGAATATTGCTTTGAGAAAAATGGCAAACGATTTTTTGTCGCGCATGGAGACGGATTAGGTCCAGGTGACTATAAATACAAGTTCATCAAACGTGTTTTCAGAAATCCATTGTGTCAATGGGCATTCGCTCGCATCCATCCGAATTTTGGAATTTCATTAGCAAATTACTTTTCCCGTAGCAGCCGCAAAAGTGGCATGGCAAAAGACATGATTTATGCCGGAAAGGAAAATGAATGGCTGTACCAGTTTGCCATTGAACACCAAAAAACAAATCCACAAGACTACTATATTTTTGGTCATCGCCATTTGCCATTGGAATTAACGATTGATGAAGCCGTTTACCTAAATACAGGAGAATGGTTGTATGCGCAAACATTTGCTCGATTCGATGGAAAACAGTTGGAAATGTGTACATGGAAAAACGGAGTAACAGAATCCTATGATGCAAAAAGGCCAAACTAAACATTGAGCAATAGAACATTTAAATTTTGAAAAAGTTGCAGCAACAAAAGTCCAACTACAATGTGTTTGACTGGGAGGTTGAACGCAGGTAAAACTAAGTTTATGCTAAAATGATTCGTTACCACAAGGCAAAGACTCCTCGAAACCCAAACAGTAGGCGTCTAATGCAAAAAAGTCATAGCAGTCTGAATAAAAGCCACAACTTTAATCATCGTTAAGCCTCTCAAAACTCTAATAACCGTGAACTGTACGAAATTTACCAATCCAGCTTACCAGAGGAAGAAAAGGTACAAAGTGCTGATATAGCTTTGCCTAGCATCAATGGTGCAGTCTCCCACGATTAATTCATACAAATAAAGGACTCAATAATTACGAAAGCATAAAAAGAGCAGCAAAAAATAAAGACTTTGCAGCAGTAGTTTGTTAGTGTTAAAGTACCTTAAGCTAAACGACCTCCTCCACTTGATGTGGGCTATAACGAATACTGTTTAGACAACAATCGCAAAGTCCTCTACCGCAACTTCCACGAAATCGATTCCAAAGTTTACTTAGTTGAAATTTCACGAAACAAGACCAAAGTGTTTATCTGTCTGTTTGAAGACTACGAAAACCCAAGTATTTTTTTAATACAGGTGTTGTCAGAAAAACTAGCATTCTACATGATGCGCAAGCATAACAATCAGTTTGAAGCCTTCGTTAATCGATTCAGCGTAGTTTATAACAAACTACAGATTGAAGGCTACCACCCTAAAGTCATAGAGCTCAAAGACCTACAAAAGCCTAAACGCTTTTAACCATCTAAAATTGAAGGTCTTAAGTCGCAACTGCTTACGAGACTGAATCAGACTCACGCGCGGCCAGATTCGATCGGTGGCTGTGAAATCCCGAACCTGGTATTTAGTGAAGAACCACAGGAAGACTCAACGCCAGTAGTTTCTATGCGAGTGAGTATTTAAGGAGAAAGCATTAATT
>JBEDJV010000220.1:0-3506 GCA_041172545.1 Bacteroidota bacterium
GGGTGGTTCATCGCTAAATCAGCAAGTACTTTGCGATTTAATTCGATTCCACTTTTGTGAACTGCTCCCATGAACTGTGAATAGCTCATACCATGTAGGCGTGCACCTGCATTGATACGTGTAATCCACAATGAACGGAAATTTCTCTTCTTTTGTTTACGACCTGAGTACGCGTAAAGCATACCTTTTTCTATAGCATTTTTAGCTACGGTCCAAACGTTTTTTCTTCTTCCAAAGTAACCTTTGGCTAGTTTCATCAAGTTTTTTCTTCTTGCTCTTGACGCAACGTGATTTACTGATCTTGGCATAATTTTAAGTTTTTTGATAAAGAGTGCTTCTACAGTGAAGACTTAGTTACTCGTTACCGGGTTAAACAATTTACAAACCAACTAAGGACTATTTCATACATAGTTGCAACTTGATATTTGAAAGATCGGCACTATGTACCAAACCTGCATGTGTCAAGTTACGTTTACGTTTCTTAGCCTTCTTAGTTAAAATGTGGCTTTTGAAAGCGTGTTTACGCTTGATTTTTCCACTTCCAGTGATAGTGAATCTCTTCTTTGCACTGGATTTTGTTTTCATTTTAGGCATTACTACTTTTTTTAAAAGTTAAACATCTATATCAGCTTCATTACTTCTTTTTCGAGTTGATCATTAAGATCATCTTTTTTCCTTCCAATTTTGGCAGCTGTTCAATAACACCAAAATCAGCAAGTTCTTGTGCGAATTTCAATAAAAGAATTTCTCCACGGTCTTTAAACACGATGGTTCTTCCTCTAAAAAACACATATGCCTTTACTTTACTACCCTCTTCCAAAAACTTCTTAGCATGCGCTAATTTGAATTGAAAATCATGGTCATCCGTATTTGGACCAAAGCGAATCTCTTTTACGACGATTTTGCTTTGTTTTGCTTTTAACTCTTTTTGTTTACGTTTCTGATTGTAAAGGAACTTTTTGTAGTCCAATATTTTACAAACAGGTGGTTTCGCGTTTGGAGAAATCTCCACCAAATCAAGTTCTTGTTCTTCAGCTAAGGCAATTCCCCTCGCGACGGACATTACTTGAGGCTCTTCACCTTCAATCACTAAACGAATCTCGGCAGCAACAATTTTGTCGTTAATTCTGTGTTGCGCTTCAACTTCTCTTTTTACAAATGGTCTCGAATTTCTTCTCATTCAATAATTTAAATACTTATGACAATTCCGCAGCGATTGCTTCTTGCACCATTGCAACAAACGCTTCTTGGGTAACTGAACCGTGATCTCCGTGTCCTCTTTGTCTTACTGACACTTGGTTTGAATCAAACTCTTTCTCTCCAACTATGAGCATAAAAGGCACTTTTGCCAACTCGGCATCACGTATTTTCTTACCAATTTTTTCATTTCGGTCGTCAACAAGTCCGCGAATATCGTAATTATTTAGGAATTCTAAAACTTTTTCTGCGTACTCGTTGTATTTATCTGAAATCGGAAGGACGATAAACTGCTCTGTTGACAACCAAAGTGGGAAGTCTCCAGCGCAATGTTCCAACAATACCGCAACGAATCTTTCCATCGAACCAAAAGGTGCACGGTGAATCATTACTGGACGATGTTTTTGATTATCTGCACCAACATATTCCAAGTCAAATCGTTCCGGTAAATTGTAATCCACTTGAATCGTTCCCAATTGCCATTCGCGACCTAATGCATCTTGAACCATGAAATCCAATTTCGGTCCATAAAATGCTGCTTCGCCGTATTCGACAACCGTTGGCAATTCTTTTTCTGCCGCTGCTTCAATAATCGCCTGTTCAGCTTTTACCCAATTTTCTTCAGAACCGATGTACTTTTCACGGTTCACCTGATCTCTTAACGAAATTTGCGCTTTAAAATTGTGGAAGTTCAATGTTTTTAATACGTAAAGTACAATATCAATCACGTTTTTAAATTCATCTTTCACTTGTTCTTGCGTACAGAAAATGTGCGCGTCATCTTGCGTAAACCCACGAACCCTCGTCAATCCATGTAACTCTCCGGATTGCTCGTATCGATAAACCGTGCCGAATTCTGCAAAACGTGCAGGAAGATCTTTATACGATCTTGGCTTCGCTCTAAATATCTCACAGTGATGAGGACAATTCATTGGTTTTAAATAGAACTCTTCATTTGGATCCGGCGTACGAATCGGTTGAAAAGAGTCCGCACCATATTTTTCATAGTGACCGGAAGTCACATACAATTCTTTATTTCCAATATGAGGTGTAATTACCTGTTGGTAACCTGCTTTCCTTTGTGCTTTTTTCAAGAAGTTTTCCAAACGTTCTCTCAACGCTGCACCTTTCGGTAACCACATTGGTAAACCTTGTCCCACCTTTTGAGAAAACGTAAACAACTCTAATTCTTTTCCTAATTTTCGGTGATCGCGACGTTTTGCCTCTTCTAACTTCTCTAAATGTTCTGTTAATTCAGCTTGCTTCGGGAAAGTAACACCGTAAATACGTGTCAATTGTTTATTCTTCTCATCCCCTCTCCAATACGCACCTGCAATAGCCGTTAACTTCACAGCCTTAATGAATCCTGTATCTGGAATATGTGGGCCGCGGCATAAATCCGTGAAATTTCCTTGCGTGTAAAAAGTAATCGTTCCATCCTCCAATTCAGAAAGTAATTCCAATTTATATGGATCTTGTTTCTCCGTGAAATACGCAATAGCATCGGCTTTGGAAATCTCTTGTCGAATGAATGGATTTTTCTCCTTCGCTAATTCCTTCATTTTTTGCTCGATTTTCTCCAAATCTTTTTCGGAAATCGAATAATCCATAAAGTCTACATCGTAATAGAATCCACTATTTACCGGTGGACCAATCGCAAGTTTGACACCTGGGAAATGAAACTCTAAGGCTTCCGCCATTAAATGGGCAGATGAATGCCACATGGTTGATTTACCATCCGTATCATTCCAGGTCAACAATTGCAATTCACAATTTTCATTAATTGGAAGGACCGCATCCTTCACTTGTCCGTTGACACGTGCTGCTAAAACATTACGCGCCAATCCTTCGGAAATAGACATTGCAATTTGCAATGCAGAAGTCCCCTTCTCATATTCCCTGATTGTTCCATCTGGAAAAGTAACCTGAATCATCTGTTTTGAAGTGCAAAGATAATAATATCCGTGGGATTTAGGAAGGAATCAAGCCTTACTATTTGGATCCGATAAGTGAATCAGAATTTGCTGGATGTCCTTTTGTAAATTTCTGAAGGAAGCTCCCATTCCTTCGGCATCCAATTGGACATCAGGAATCTCTTTGGAAATGTACGAAACAAAGCGCCAAACCTCCAAAACATTTTCTACCGAAACGGTATAAGGTTCATAACTTGGATTCGAGGAAACCAACAGTAATTGCTGCGCTTCTTTCAATTGATTAAACACATATTTGAAAACAATTCCGTCGTTATTTGTGACAATCACACAAGGTGAATTAGAAGGCAAACTCAACCAATCTTGCACAAATTCCCC
>JBEDJV010000221.1:0-3135 GCA_041172545.1 Bacteroidota bacterium
GACTATCATTTGTTAAGCTAGTATTTCCACTCTTTTCCATTGAAGAATTTTAAGTCTTTTCTTGCTCGAAAGAAGCTCCTGTGAACTCCTAAGTGCTGTCTTCATGGACTTTCTTTCTGTAGCTTCTCTTCCTGTTTCTGAAACTGTTTCTCTAGGCAATTTCTTTCTCATTAATGTCTGGATGTCCGTAGACTTTGAAGCATATTTGCTCATTCAAAAGGTAATTTATGAAGTGCTCTGTGCACACTTCAACTGTATGATGTTTTTTGTAGTTAAATACTTTTTCCTCTGATTTACCAGTAATGATTCCTGTCTGATATTTCTTTTCATTGTTCAGGTAAAATCCATCTTCTTTCAGTTCGAAGAAACGAATGCCTACTTTTTGGTGTTGTTCGTCCACCAATTTATTGTCTTTGTACACACGGACAGTCATATCGTACAAAAAAGGATGGGTCGGACTCCAAAGTTCTGCATGCGCCACTTGCACTTCTGATTCGACTTGCTTACTCGCATATCCCGCTAATTCTTGTGTGGCCGAAATCGTGCGATTTGAATACCCTTTTCCATCCGTAATCGTAGCTTCTATTCGGATATTCGCCGAAGTATTCGATTCATTTTTCACATGCACCAGGACTTTTGCAGAGGCAGTAGAAGCTTTAAAGGTATTAAAATTCACAAATACACCTCCGGAAGCTGGCTTGTTTTCTTGAACGGCATCCGTGATGTGAATGGCATTTGTCTTGATTAATGTGACATTCCGGTAGATTCCTCCGTAATAATTGAAATCAAGGTCTTTCAGTGGTTTTCCTGGTGGAATTTGTGGATTGTCTTCATTGTTTACACGTACTTCAATGACGTTTTTTCCACTTTTTAATTCGGATGTTAAATCAACGGTAAATGGAAGATACCCACCTTCATGTGTTGTCAACCATGTTCCATTCAAGTAAACGGCAGCGGTCATCATGACACCTTCGAAGTATAAAAATGCTTTCTCATCCTTTTTCAAATGACAGAAAAACGATTTACGGTAAACGCAATCACCTTGAAATTGTGAAACGACTACTTTCGACTCCAATCGAGACGTATGAGGAAGTGTGACTTTCTCCCACGGTTGGAAAACGGGACTGTCTTTTACATCTTCACGTAAAAACTCCCAATCCGAGTTAAATGATTGTTCAGTTCTTTGTGCCTGAAGGTTCACGGTCGAGACAAACAGTAAAACGACAATGCTGTAAATTTTATGAATCATCGCCTTAATTTAAAAATGCATCCAAAGCTGCGGAAGGCTTTCCATTGTTTTGCCAGCAGTTCAACTGATAATTGCTCCATGATTTCGCGCCTTCCGGCTCCCAATAAAGGACGCCAAGTCCACGTTGACCCGGAATGCCCCGAACGATGGAAATCACTTGATTTAACATGTCCTGCGTATTTTGAACCAAGGTGTAATCACCTCCAACTTCTACCACCATGACATCTTTGTCGTAGCGAGTGACCATGTCGTTTAAGTTTGTTTCTAGGTCGTTGATGGTCGCGGTGTAATCCGTTCCGAGCCAATACGGGTAATACGAAGCACCAATCACATCGAACTTCATACCATTTGCAACGGCTAAATCAAAGAACCAACGGAAACGCGCATTGTCATTTCCTTTGTCGATGTGAACAATCACTTTGATGCTTGAATCGATGTCCTTTGTCGCATCGTAGCCTTTATTGACAAGTGCGGACAATTGTCCAAAATTCGTGTACGATCCTTCTGGCCACAACATGCCACTTGGAATTTCATTTCCAATTTGCACCCATTCCGGCGTCACTCCTGCGGTTTTCAAGGCATTCAACACATCATAGGTATGTTGATAAACAGAATCCTTCAACGCAGCGAAGGTACAATTTGCCCAAGCAGCTGGTTTGGTTTGATTCGCAGGATCAGCCCACGTATCGGAATAATGAAAATCAATCATGACGCGCATGCCTAATTCTTTGGCACGAACAGCCATGGCAACGGTTTCTTCTTTGGAACAATGTCCATTTTGCGGATGACTTGATGGATGCACAAACACGCGTAGTCGAACGGTATTCATTCCTCTGTTCTTCAAGAGAACGAGACAATCCGTTTCGGTTCCGTCGGACTCAAAAAACTTAAATCCTGTAGATTCCATTTGTGGCAACCAACTAACATCACCGCCTTTTGCCAAATAATCAACTGGGACTGGTGGCGTCGGTGGTTTCGGTTTGTTTTTATCTTTACAGGATGCCGAGATTCCAACGATGGAAAGCAGCAAAATAACTAGCAGGTGTTTATACATGGTCTTGATTTACAAAGTGAAAGATCGTGTTATTTTCATAGATTTTATCTTTTTCCAGTAAACTTGATGGGAAATGCGCATGATTTGGTGCATCTGGAAAATTCTGCATTTCAAAGCAAATTCCACTTTTCGAATGATAGGTAATCCCTTTTTTTCCTGTGAGGTGGGAGGGAAGTCCACATCCAATAAAAATGTGTCCCGCAGCTTGATTCGAATACACGGACATTTGCCAATCGTTTGACGGATGGACTAATTTCGCTTGAATTCCATTTGACTTTTCTAAAACAAAGGAATGATCGATGCCTTCTAATAACGATTTCGGCAAAGCTTCTTGTAGAGGATTCTTGGACCATTCGTGCACCTTTCCTGTTGGAATATTCTCGTCATCCTTCAACAAGTATCTTTTAGAATTGATGTAAACGGATTGTCCTTCAACGGTGGACTCATGTCCATCCAAATTCCAATAATGATGCTGCGTAAGATTGATGATGGTATCCTCCGTAGAAACTGCCCGCATATCGATTTTCAGTTCGTTTTGCTCAGTTAACATGTAAGTGACCTGAACAGTTAATTCTCCTGGATAGTTCTCCGTACCAGCAGGACAAACGTATCGAAACGTTAGTTCATTGGCAGACATTTGCTCATCCGCTTCCCAAAATGCCCGACTAAACGAATGGAATCCGCCATGTAGGTGATGTCCCTTATTGTTTGTTGTCAATTGGATTTCTTCCGCTCCAATTTTCACTTTTCCATGACAGATGCGTCCGGCAAAACGTCCTACCATACAACCAAAATATGGTGGATTCTCCATTTCCATAGACAGTAGGTATTT
>JBEDJV010000222.1:0-3127 GCA_041172545.1 Bacteroidota bacterium
ATGCCTTCTCACATAAATTTTTACCTCCTGCTCCGCTAATCGTTATTCCTGTTTGAAGAAACTCAAAAGAATCAGCTTTCGTGACTTCAAGAATATCCGTAAAAGGAATTTCTACCATGCATGTATCGATATCATGATAGCCATCTTCCCTTTTTCGAAGGATGTTTAGTCCAAGGTTTATCTTCGCTGGTGGAAATAAAATCATGAAACAAATGTAGTTTTTTCAGTCGAACTTTTCGGCAAATACTAAATGGAAATGATGGTATCAGAAAATCAATTAACTTTGTCTACTCAATTTAGAAATTATGTCTACGTATCTTGACTTTGAAGAACCATTAAAATCCTTGGAGGAACAAATTGCTCAAACCAAAGAACTTGGTGAATCCACAAATGTGGATATGTCAGAGCAACTTGCTGAATTGGAGCAAGTGTTACAGGAAAAAACGAAAGAGGTTTTTTCAGGACTAACACCTTGGCAACGTGTACAACTTTCAAGACACCCAGACAGACCGTATACACTAGCGTATATCGATGCACTAACGAACGGACAATTTATTGAATTGCACGGAGATCGCAGTGTAAAAGACGACAAAGCCATGGTTGGTGGATTTGGGATGATCGATGGGAAAAGTGTCATGTTAATCGGACAACAGAAAGGCATCAATACAAAAATGCGTCAATACCGTAATTTTGGAATGCCAAATCCAGAAGGATACCGAAAAGCACTTCGACTAATGAAGTTAGCGGAGAAATTTAACAAACCGATCATTACCTTCATTGATACACCAGGAGCGTTTCCTGGATTAGAAGCCGAAGAACGTGGACAAGGGGAAGCGATCGCTCGTAACATTTATGAAATGATGCGCTTGAAAGTTCCTGTTATTTGCATCATCATTGGAGAAGGAGCATCAGGTGGTGCACTTGGAATTGGTGTAGGAGATAAGGTAGTTATGTTGGAAAATACGTGGTATTCTGTTATCTCTCCAGAGAGTTGTTCATCCATTCTATGGCGTTCATGGAACTTTAAGGAAACAGCTGCAGATGCATTGAAGTTAACATCAACCGATATGCGTAAAAATGGACTTGTAGACGAAGTTATTCCTGAACCGTCGAATGGTGCACACCGCAATCCGGAAGAAATGTTTCAAGTGGTTAAAGCGAAAATCAAGGGCTATATCTCGGAATTAGAGAAACAAAACCCTGACAAACGTGTGGAAGACCGCATTGAGAAATTCTGTCAGATGGGTGTTTGGAAATAAACACCACCAAATCATCTATTCATGACTGACTTGTTATCCACACCCATTGAATATTTAAAAGGTGTTGGACCACAACGTGCATCCACATTACAAACAGAGTTAGGGATTTTTTCCTTTCGTGATATTCTCAATCACTTTCCCTTTCGTTACCAAGACAGATCCGTTTTTCATGAAATTAGGGATATTCATTTGGTGGATAATTACCTGCAATTAAAAGGGAAAATTACTTCTATTGGTGAGGTTGGCACTGGTCGTCACCGTAAATTAACAGCGCGATTTGAGGACAACTCCGGAACAGTAGATTTAATTTGGTTTCAAGGAATTCAATGGCTTAAGGCTAATTTACGCGTTGGGGAAACCTACCTGCTCTTTGGTAAACCTAAAGCTTACAACCAACAATGGACCATTCCTCATCCAGAGTTAACAAAATGGGGAGAACAATCCACAGAACTTGGATTACAAGCGATGTATCCTTCCACGGAAAAGTTGAATGCTAAAGGATTAAATGCCAAAGGAATCGGGAAGATTATTCAAGGACTTCTTCCTCAAATCAAACATCAAATACCAGAGGTTCTACCGAATTACCTTACGGAAGAACTTCACCTCATATCTAAAGAACAAGCCTATTTTTCGATTCATGCGCCAAAGAATGAAGTTGAATTTAAACAGGCTCGCTATCGCTTAAAATTTGAAGAGTTATTCTTCCTGCAACTGGAATTATTGCTCCGAAAAGAAATACGCGCAAAAAAAATGAAAGGATTCGTGTTTTCAGAGTTAGGAAACCACTTTAATACTTTTTACACAAAGCACCTTCCTTTTGAACTAACGAACGCCCAAAAAAGGGTATTAAAAGAAATTCGAAAAGATTTTCTTCACGGTGAACACATGAATCGACTCTTACAAGGAGATGTTGGAAGTGGTAAAACACTTGTAGCATTGTTAACAATTCTGATGGGAATCGACAACGGTTTTCAAGGTGCGCTCATGGCTCCAACCGAAATACTTGCAACACAACACTACGAATCTCTACGAGAACTTGTAAACGGACTCCCTATCGAGATTGCCTTATTAACCGGATCTACGAAAAAAGCGAAAAGAGTAGAAATCCATGAAGGACTGCAAAATGGATCCATTCAACTGTTGATTGGTACACATGCATTATTAGAGGACGTTGTTCAATTTTCAAATTTAGGCATCGTGGTAATCGACGAACAACATCGCTTTGGTGTTGCGCAACGTTCTAAAATGTGGGGTAAAAATGCTACACCGCCGCATGTCTTAATTATGACGGCAACACCAATCCCACGAACCTTAGCCATGACCTTTTACGGGGACTTAGACGTGTCCATTATCGATGAACTTCCGCCGGGAAGAAAACCCATCCAAACGATACACCGAAGAGAGAATCATCGTCCCAAATTGTTGCAGTTCATCAAAGAACAAATTTCGCTTGGAAGACAGATTTACATCGTTTATCCCTTAATTCAAGAATCTGAAAAACTCGATTTCAAAAACCTTCAAGAGGGATTCGAACTCATTACCGAAGCCTTTCCAGCACCGCAATATGCCGTAAGCATGGTTCATGGTAAATTAAAACCAGCAGAAAAAGAAGCCGAAATGCAACGATTCGTAAAAGGAGAAACACAGATCATGGTGGCCACAACAGTCATCGAAGTTGGCGTGAATGTTCCAAATGCTTCTGTAATGGTGATTGAGAGTTCTGAGCGTTTTGGACTTTCGCAATTGCACCAGCTACGCGGACGCGTTGGACGTGGTGCCGAAAAATCCTATTGCATTTTAATGACTGGAGATAAACTATCCAAAGAATCGATGAAACGAATGGATACGATGGTCATGACAAATGACGG
>JBEDJV010000223.1:0-4714 GCA_041172545.1 Bacteroidota bacterium
CAACGGACTTATTTTGGCCGGTTCGCGTCTGTTTTATGCGATGTCATCCGATGGATTATTCTTTAAACAAGCCAAAAAATTGAATCAATTCAATGTGCCGAGCGTAGCTATGTGGATTCAAGGAATTTGGGCAAGTATTTTATGCTTATCTGGAAAATATGGCGATTTACTCGTATACAGTACGTTTGCAAGTCTTTTGTTTTACATCCTTACGATTTTCGGGATTTTCATTTTGCGTAAAAAAGAACCGAAAACAGAACGTCCTTATAAAGCATTCGGATACCCATTCATTCCTGCATTGTACATACTCATAACCTTAGCGATTTGCATCGACTTACTTGTCTATGATTTAAGAAATGCAGGAATGGGCTTGCTTATCGTTCTTTTAGGCATTCCTGTTTATTTCATTGCGGATAGAAAAAAGAGCTAACTGATATACTATTTTACTATTTCCATCGTTTAGGCTTTCGGGGAAAGATTACTTGAATAGTTTGTTTGACTTAAATTTTGAACGCACATGTTTCAAGGTAATCCATTCGATATGTCGATTCGGCACCAACGCGGTATTTGGGTACTGCTGATTGCTTCTCTACTTATTATTTTCGCGCCACGTTTCTTTTTATATCTAGAAAAGGATGAATCAGCTGCTACATTAATTCTACTTCCTGTAGAGGAAAAGCCACGCTGGGAAAGTTCTAAAAAATTCAAACGGTGGAATTCAAACCACAAAAATAGAGGCTGGTCGCATTCAAAAAAGACCTTTAAAAAACCAACCCAACCATTTAATCCAAATGAACTAACCATGGAGGAATGGATGCAATTTGGACTAAGTGAAAAGCAAGCAATCATAGTGCTTAAGTATACCAAACGGGGGATACATTCTAATGATGAACTTCAGAAAATAAAGTTTATTCCAAAACAAACATTTGATAATATCAAGGATTTCACTCAATACCCGACATCAGATAAGGAAGCAAGAACGCAACAAAATATGAGCTCACCTAAATTGGTGAATGCCAATGAAGCAAGTGAGGAGGAATTGATGAAAATCAAAGGACTGGGTCCGTTTTACGCAAGGCAAATACTTAAATATCAGCAACAATTAGGTGGATTTGTACGAAAGGAGCAAATTCTTGAGGTGTGGAAAATGACTCCGGAAATTTACGCCCAAATTCAAGCACAATTAAGCTGTGAAGGATCCGCGATTAGAAAACTATCTATTAATCAGGCAACTGCTGAGGAATTACAGGCGCATCCATACCTAAACTGGAATCAAGCGAATTCAATTGTGAAAATGAGGATGCAAAAAGGAGGATTTAAATCCATTGAAGATATAAGAGAATCTGTAATTATTGACGAAGAAACATTCGAAAAAGTCAGACCTTACCTATCTTTGTAGGTATGAGTATTCAAGAAAGACTAAAAACAAGCATTCGAGATGTGGCTGATTTTCCTAAACCAGGCATCTTGTTTAAGGATATTTCCACGATTATGCTGGACGCTGAATTGTCCGCAGATGTGCTAGATCATTTGGTAGAAACCTACAAAGATGCGCAACTAGACGCCATTGCAGGAATAGAAAGTCGTGGATTTTTATTTGGATTTCCGTTGGCGATTAAACTTGGCTTACCGTTTATCCTTATCCGCAAGGAAGGAAAACTGCCATATAATAAAATCAAACACGCTTATGACTTGGAATACGGAAGTGCCGTCATCGAGATGCATAGCGATGCCGTTCAAGCCAATCAACGTGTATTGATTCACGATGATTTATTGGCAACCGGTGGCTCCGCCGGTGCAGCGGCAGAGTTGATTCAAAAGAGTGGGGCAGAGGTTGCTGGATTTAGCTTCTTAGTCGAATTGAGCTTTTTGGAAGGACAAGAAAAATTAAAACAATATTCAACGAATATTCATGGAATAATCTCCTATTGAAAAAATAATAATCAATCAATCAACAACAACAATGAATTTCTCCCTTAACGAAAACCAAGTAATGATCGCACAAATGGTGCGTGACTTTGCTGAAAAGGAAATCAAACCTTATTACAAACAGTGGGATGCTGATGAGCATTTTCCATTGGAAACTATGAAAAAAATGGGTGAACTGGGACTCCTCGGTATTTTTATTCCCGAAGAATACGGTGGATCAGGATTTTCGTATTTCGAATATGCCACGGCATTAATGGAACTCGGAAAAGTATGTGGTGGTATCGGACTAAGTGTTGCCGCGCATAACTCTTTGTGTACTGGACATATTTACTATCATGGTAATGAAGCACAAAAGAAAAAATACCTACCGAAATTGGCTTCAGGAGAATTCATCGGCGCTTGGGGACTGACTGAAGCAAATACAGGTTCTGATGCGATGCGCATGCAAACAACGGCTGTTAAAGACGGTAACGACTGGATTATTAATGGCTCCAAAAATTGGATAACTCACGGTCTAAGTGGAGACATCGCTGTGATTTTAGTGCGTACGGGTGAATTACTAGATTCAAACGGAGTTACTGCATTTATTATCGAAAAAGATATGCCTGGTTTTTCCGCGGTAAAAATTAAAGATAAACTAGGAGTTAGAGCCAGCGAAACTGCTGAACTTATTTTTGACAATGTGCGTGTCCCACAAGAAAACGTACTTGGAAATATTGGCGATGGATTTAAACAAGCAATGCAAATTTTAGATGGTGGACGCGTTTCCATCGCATCTCTTAGTTGTGGCATTGCACGAGGGGCGTATGAGTCTTCCGTGAAATATGCAAAAGAGCGCGAGCAGTTCGGACATCCAATTGCACAATTTCAAGCAATCGCCTTCAAATTGGCTGACATGAAAACCCAGGTAGAAGCAGCGGAATTATTGACTTTTCAAGCCGCATATAGAAAAAACGAAAAGCATCCTATGACAAAGGAGGGCGCATTCGCTAAATACTTTGCATCAGAGGTTTCCGTGAAATGTGGAAACGAAGCAGTACAAATTATGGGTGGATATGGATACACAAAAGAGTATCCCGCGGAGAAGTTCTTGCGCGATGCGAAACTCATGACAATAGGCGAAGGAACTTCGGAAATTCAAAAATTGGTAATTTCTCGAGAAATATTGAAATAAATTTTTGTGAATTAGGATGTAAATTATAACATATGTTGATCATTCCAATTAAAGAAGGCGAAAACATCGAAAGAGCTTTGAAGAAGTACAAGAAAAAGTACGAGAAAACAAATATGATGAAGCAATTACGTGGACGCAAAGAGTTTATTAAACCATCTGTGTCTCGTCGTCAGGAAATCATCCGAGCTGCTTACAAACAAAGAATGCAGTCAGCTGAACTGTAACATTTGTTCAATATATTCGTTGAAAAGGAGCGTAAGCTCCTTTTTTTATGCTCGAACATTTTATCCAATACCTTTCTTTTGAAAAAAGATACTCCCCACACACGATTGGAGCGTACGAGCATGATGTGCAGCAATTCATTGATTTTGCTGATCTAACATCCATTAAAGACTTTCAAGAAGTAAATTCATTCCTCATTCGCGGCTGGATCGTTCAACTTATTGACGATGGAATAAGCAACCGAAGTGTCAATCGGAAATTAGCCTCTTTACGCACATATTTCAAATGGTTGAGGAAAGAAGGACAAATCACCACGAATCCATTAGCCAAGATCCAAGGTCCGAAAAACGAAAAGCGGTTACCCGTTTTTGTCAAAGAATCGGAACTTGATTCAGCGAAAACAAGCCTACTTTTTTCGTCTGATTTTAATGGGGTCCGAGATGAACTCATGTTCGAACTATTTTATCAAACAGGAATTCGTTTGAGCGAGCTTATCGGACTCAAGGACTCAGATGTGAGTGAGCAACACATCAAAGTACTCGGAAAACGCAGTAAAGAGCGTTTAATCCCCATTTCCAATCAATTGAGTCAAGCGATTCAATTGTTTCGGACGATGAAAAAAAAGATGCATATCGATTCCCTGAAACTATTTACCCGTGAAAATGGTCTGGACCTTTATCCATCTTTGGTTTATCGAAAAATCAATACTATACTCGCAACCTTAACGACTTCTGATAAAAAAAGTCCACACGTGCTTCGACATACTTTTGCCACGCACCTCCTCAATCGAGGCACCGGATTAGAAACCTTAAAAGACTTGCTAGGACACGCAAATTTATCAGCAACTCAAGTGTATACACACAACTCTTTTGCGCAACTTACGGCTGTTTATGCACAAGCCCATCCACGCGGAATGCATAAAACAAAATAGTTGTGGAGTCCCTATGTGAAAATCCATATCTTTGCATGGAATTTTTTGTATATGAAGTTAGTATCTGTAGGAAGTGTAGCGTTTGACGCTATCGAAACACCGTTTGGAAAAACGGATAAAATTGTTGGTGGTGCCGGAACATTTATTTCTTTGGCTTCTTCGTTTTTCGCGAAGGAACAAGGATTAATTTCGGTTGTAGGTGAGGATTTTCCCAATGAAACATTGACATATTTAACATCGCTTGGTGTGAATGTCGATGGTGTTCAAATTAAAAAAGGAGAAAAAACGTTCTTTTGGTCTGGTAAGTATCACAACGATATGAATTCGCGCGATACTTTAGTAACGGAATTAAATGTTCTTGGAACCTTTGATCCAATTGTTCCTGAAGTTTGTCAAGGTGCGGATTACTTGATGTTGGGTAATTTGAGTCCACAAGTACAGCTTACGGTCATCAACCG
>JBEDJV010000224.1:0-3080 GCA_041172545.1 Bacteroidota bacterium
TGGCAAAGCCTTTTCTTTTGCACCAAAGCCAATCTCCAAAGACTCATCAAGCTCATCGGCACTGTCATCATCTTGAGTCCTCTTCTTGACAACCCCTTTTCTGGGCTACGGCGCCAAGTTAGCCAGCTTGGTTTTGACCCCTTTCATTTTGGCTTTGTTCGCTTTGCCATCAACCATGATTTCGATGTCATCCGAGGCTATGATGCCATTACACAAATTTACAAACGCGATAATTTCATCGAAGCGACAAAAATGACCTTGTCTGTAGATTACGAACTGTTCAATGGCTTTTATGCCTACTCTTCCCTTGGATTTTCGGAACGAAGAAGTTTAACAGACTTTAAATTCCTCAACACCATTGACAACATCATCCCGAATAACGATCCTACGGATTTCAAACCTTATCAAACGATGATTGGCTACCTAGGATTCAGTTACACACCCAAACAAAAATACATGCGCGAGCCCTACCGAAAAGTGGTATTAGGATCCGCTTGGCCAACATTTAGCGTAAATTACGAGCGTGGAATCCCGAAATTGTTTGGAAGTGATGTGGACCATGAATATTTGCAGTTGGATGTCATGCAATCTTTCAAAATTTCCACCTTGGGAACAATGAACTACCGGATTTCTGTCGGTAAATTTCTCAGCGCACGACAATTGTACAATCCAGATTACAAATACCAACGCAGAAGCGATCCCATTTGGTTCTCGAATCCACTTTACTCCTTTCAAGGACTGGACACAACATTGCCAACGATTGATTATGTTTTTCAAGCGCATGTCGTTCACCACGACAACGGTGCCATCTTAAATAAGATTCCGTATTTCAAGAAAACACGTATTGGCTTGGTTGCCGGAGCGGGAGCTATGTACGTCAAAGAATACGATTGGCAGCATTACGAAATACTAGGTGGACTAGAACGCAACTTCAAAATGTCTAGAAGAAGATTAAGAGTTGGGATTTATGGAGTTATCTCCGATGGGAATCACATAAAACCGACCTTTGATTGGAAGGTTTCCTTCGCCATTCTGGATGATCGAAATATGAAATGGAATTTCTAATCCGCTGATTCGGTGGATTCTTCTGCTGCTGACTTCTTAGGGAAATAAGCTTTCTGCCTAATTAAAATCAATATAACACCGGTAGAAATACTGGCGTCCGCAACATTCCAAATCGCTGGAAACACTTGCTCACCTCCTACTCCAGGAACCCATTTTGGCCAATTTACGTTGAATTGGAACATGTCGACCACACTTCCTAGCATAAATCCTTGATGGCGAAGTTCCACTGGGTAATTGAATCCGTAATCAGTACAAACGCCTTTTATTCCTGAACCAGAAAGTTGGTTAAACGAATCACAAGGATTTAAGGTGAAAAAATAATCGTAAAACATCGAATCAATTAGGTTGCCTGTCGCACCGGCAAGTATTAATCCAAAAACTAGAAGAAATTCTAGGGAAGCTCCCTTTTTGGCTTGCTTCACCAAATAATAGACAATAAAACCAATGGCAATCAATCGAAAGATACTCAGGGCTAGTTTGTGCCAGATAGCGGAACCAAAGGTGGTGCCGAAAGCCATTCCTGGATTTTCAATGTAATGCAAGACAAACCAATCTCCGAATAATGCACGCGTTTGACCAGGCTCGAAACTTGTTTTAATATAGATTTTCATTAACTGATCGACGATCAATAGTACGGCAACCAATAGAAAAACGTACAAGAGTTTTTTACGCACTATTTTTGAGCGTTTTTAGCATCAATACTCATAGTAGCATGAGGAACTAAACGAAGTCTTTCCTTCGGAATCAATGTTCCATTCACTCGGCAAATTCCGTAGGTTTTGTTTTCAATTCGTGTTAAAGCAGCTTGTAAACTTTGAATGAATTTCTCTTGACGAGCGGCTAATTGAGCAACTTCCTCTCTGGAAAGCGTTTCAGAACCATCTTCCATCATATTAAACGTTCTACCCGTATCGTCAGTCCCATGATCATCGTTGTGTGACAATGAACCAACCAATAGGGAATAATCGATTTGTGCTTCTTTTAATTTATTTAGAATCAATTCTTTGAACTCTGCTAGTTCAGCATCTGAAAACTTATTTCTTTCTTTAGTCATAACAGTAATCTTTCCATGTCGATCCTCATTTGAGAACGAAAGCAAATATATCATTTTTAGTGAAAATCAAAAACCAAAAAAGAATTAAATTATCGTTAATCGAGTCATTTTGAACAATTCCATCGAGTTATTCACAATAGTACAAAGTCCCCGTGAGAAAAAAGTACCTTCGCTATATGATTCGACTGTTTCTAGACAACCGAACGGCGGTTTTGTTACTCTTACCGTTGCTCATTGCCCTTTATGTGCTTGCCAGCATTCTTGGGGTAGAACAAGTCGCGTCAGACAGAGTACATGGACTATTTTTTAGTCAAACTTCATCCAATGATTTTTGGGCCTATTTCGGTCAGTCATTTCTCATTCTAGTGAACGGTGTGTTTCTAAATGCAGTGTTTAATAATCATGAATTCCTCGATAAAAACACCTACATCATCAGTTTGATTTATGTTGTGCTCACACCTATGTTTGTGCCACTTCATCAATTTAATCCCGTTTTACTCGCTCATTTTTTCCTGATCGCCACACTTGGGGTACTTTTCTATTTAAAGCAAAATACAGATGGGAAAATGACCATTTTTAATGCGGGAATCTTGTTTAGTATGGCCGTAATATTACTCCCCTATTTGATCATGCTAACTCCCATTATTTTAATCATGATCGTCATCATCCGTCCATTTAATTGGAGAGAGTTCTTTATTTGCTTGGCCGGAATCAGCGTTCCTGTCATTTATTATTTCAGTTACTTATTTCTTACGAACGGACTTACGTATAAATGGGAGTTTCCAGTTTGGCAATTGCATGATTACCGCAAAGCATGGAATCTTTATCCGATCGCTGGATTATACCTCATCCTACTATTCATCAGTTTACTAAGCCTCAGTGCGCGCATGTTAAAGTCCTCCTTGCGACTCAAAAAACAAATCCAAATGCTCGGATTGATTTTTACCTCACTCTTTATACT
>JBEDJV010000225.1:0-3741 GCA_041172545.1 Bacteroidota bacterium
CGTCAAAAGTAAGCGCGCTCCGGACATTCCAAGTGGATGTCCGAGTGAAATTGCCCCACCCATTGGATTGATACGTGGATCGCGGTCATCTAATCCCAAGCTACGTGTACACGCCAAAACTTGCGCTGCGAATGCTTCGTTTACTTCGATGATGTCCATTTGATCTAATGTTAATCCAGCACGACTTAAAGCCTTTTGAGATGCTTCCACCGGTCCAATTCCCATGATTCGGGGTTCCACTCCTGCAACTGCTGCTGAAACCATACGTACCATCGGTGTTAAACCGTGGTTTTTCAATCCATCTTCACTCGCCATGAGCAATGCTGCTGCACCGTCATTTAATCCAGAAGCATTTCCAGCAGTAACTGTTCCGTCCTTTTTAAACGCAGGACGCAATCCAGCCAAACTTCCCATACTTGTTGAAGGACGAGAAAACTCATCTTTGGACACAACAAGTGCTTGAGACCAACACGCGAATGCATCTTGATCCTCGCGGCTTATTTGAAATTTCTCTGCTAAGTTTTCAGCGGTCATCCCCATGGAATCCACGCCATATATTGCTTCCATCTTTGGATTGATAAAGCGCCATCCGAAGGATGAATCAAACATTTGCGCATCGCGTCCAAAGGCACTGCTCGTTTTTGAAATGACCCAAGGTCCACGTGTCATGTGCTCTACGCCACCAGCAATGTACAAGTCCCCTGCCCCATCTTTCATGGCGCGACCTGCGTTTACTGCCGCCGCTAATCCAGATGCACAAAGTCTGTTCACGGTCTCACCCGCAACTTCTTGCGGAAGTCCAGCCAACAAGGAAGCCATTCTCGCCACATTTCGATTATCTTCACCCGCTTGATTGGCACAACCAAGAATATCACCAGCTTGATTGGCACAACCAAGAATGACATCTTCAATTTTCGTTTGATCCAAGTTGGGATGTCTTTCCACCAAGGCTTTCAATACGATAGCGGCTAAATCATCCGCGCGAACGGGGGATAAACTTCCTCCAAAACTTCCAATTGGGGTGCGGACACCGTCCACTAAATACACTTCTTTTGACATGAATTTTAATCTTTTACCAAAGGTAATTGAAAAAGCAGAATGTTGAACACGTGAAAAGGAATTGTTTCATTCGCGTTTGAACTAGGTTTGAAGGCGGAAAAAATCAGTGCATTGAGTCACAGAAAAGCGAATTATTCCTAAGTTCGTAAAATCAATACAAACGACGATGAGCGCTTATCCATTTCATGCTATTTCCAACTCGGACATTCAATTTTTCACGGAATTACTTGGCCCCAACGCCTTATTCAATGAAGAACAACGCGTGAATTACGGACACGACGAAACGGAAGATTTGTCCTTTCCTCCTAGCGCCGTTTTACGTCCAGGAACACCGGAAGAAATCTCCAAGATCATGAGTTACTGTCACGAAGCGGGCATTCCAGTTACTCCTGCAGGGGCGAGAACGGGATTAAGCGGAGGTGCTTTACCCATTCACGGAGGTGTTTTATTGTCGATGGAGCGATTTAACCGCATACTAGAAATTGACGAAAAAAACCACCAAGTGATGACAGAACCAGGAGTCATCACCCAAGTGTTGCAAGATGCTGTAAAGGAAAAAGGATTGTTTTATCCACCTGATCCAGCGAGTAAAGGATCGTGTTTTATTGGCGGAAATGTTTCCGAAAATTCCGGCGGACCGAAAGCGGTGAAATACGGTGTCACCAAAGACTACGTGTTGAACTTAGAAGTGGTGTTACCAACAGGAGAAATCATCTGGACAGGTGCCAACGTATTGAAGAATGCTACTGGATACAATTTAACTCAGTTACTTGTCGGTTCAGAGGGAACATTGGGTATTATCACCAAAATCGTTTTAAAGTTGATACCTCATCCCACGCACGATTTTTTGATGCTCGTTCCATTTTTCGATGCACAAAAAGCCTGTGAAGCGGTGGCAGCGATTTTCCAAGCAGGAATCACACCGAGTGGATTGGAATTCATGGAGCGCGATGCCTTAACGTGGACGCAAGCATTTACGGGAGAGACATCCATTCCTGTGGCGGACAATCATCAGGCGCATTTGATCATCGAAGTGGACGGATTTGATCCAGACCAATTGATGTTGGAATGCGAGAAAATCCTCGGCGTTCTTGAGGGATTTGAAACAGACGAAATCCTTTTCGCTGATTCCGAAGCACAAAAGAACACACTATGGAGTTTGCGACGCAAAGCGGGCGAAGCGGTCAAAGCGCAGTCCATTTACAAAGAAGAAGATACGGTTGTTCCGCGCTACGCCCTACCGCAATTGCTATTTCACGTAAAAGAAATCGGCAAGAAATATGGATTTCACTCTATATGTTATGGACATGCGGGTGACGGGAATTTACACGTAAACATCATCAAAGGAGAACTGAGCGACGAGAAATGGAATGAAGAACTACCAATTGCCATTCGCGAATTATTCACCGAAGTCATCAAACTCGGCGGAACGATTTCCGGCGAACACGGCATCGGCTTGGTGCAGAAATCCTACATGGACCTTGCCTTTCCAGAAGTGACCTTAAATTTAATGCGCAACATCAAAAATGTCTTTGATCCGAAAGGAATTTTGAATCCGGGGAAGGTTTTTTAATGTGCTAATGTGCTAATATGCCAATGTGCTAATGTCGCGCATCGTTTTTTGTTTCTAGTTTAGGTATACTTTAGTCCCGATTCCTCGTCCCGACCCTTCGGGATGCCAATGAAATAATTATTTCATCCATTTCAAATTGCGGGAGTACATGAATACCCAAATCCCACCGTATAGCGTATTTAAAACGATCACGAACGTAGGAACATCGCTTGGCGCTGTAAAGAAATAACTTTGGATGACGTACAAGAAACAGTAGCTTATGTATAAATGGAAGCCCAGTTTTTTACCAATGAACATCAAATAAACAGCGACTGCTGCGAAAAGGGCAACGAGTAGCATCAAGCCATTATAGGCAACGAAATTGGCATACATGTTGTCGGACATAATTTCCAATTTTGTCAAGACTTCTGACCAATAAGACATGTCGACTTTTTCACTTTTCGCCAAAGTATCTAATTGCTCTTGTGATTCCGCAAACTGAAGTTTTGCCACTTCCAATTCTTCTGGACTTAGCTTACCACCAGCTATTCCATATAAAGAGGTCACGATGGTAAATCCAATATGAACAAAGGAAAGAATCGATATTACGGATAAGAATTTGGGACGTTTTTCGATCACCTGACCTTCATTCATTTCATTTAACTCTTCCATTCATTCCAATTTTTAGTTACAAAATTTCGTGCTGCCTTCATGTCTATGGATAAGTAACGATCCTCCGATAAGAAAGGAACTTCTGCACGAAATGCGTGGTGTATTTTTTCAATGTGATTCGAACTTTTTAGCGGACGACGAAAATCCAATCCTTGTGCCGCATGCATCAACTCAATTCCTAAAATCGTTTGACAGTTTTGAATCACACGGAATAATTTCGTTGCCGCATTTGCACCCATACTCACGTGGTCTTCTTGTCCATTACTGGAATCAATCGTATCGACCGATGCCGGAGTACACAATTGCTTATTCTGACTTACAATCGACGCACAAGTATACTGGGAAATCATCATTCCGGAATTCAATCCTGGATTCGCCACTAAGAACGCCGGTAACCCACGCGTTCCAGAAATTAATTTATAGACCCTTCGCTCTGAAATACTCCCCATCTCTGCCAT
>JBEDJV010000226.1:0-3056 GCA_041172545.1 Bacteroidota bacterium
GTTATACGAGGAATTATTGGCCAATGAAGAGAATACGATGCCCACACATCATCAAAAAATCCTCATTGCCAAAACACGTGTGGAAAACGACGAACAATTGGCAGCTATACAAACGCTGATTGACTTATCCGTTCAACAAGAGAACGAAGCGATTGTCCGCCAAATGAAAAAAATCGTCCCAGAATTTATCTCCAACAATTCCGAATACCAAAAACTCGACAAATGATTTCTCCAGCTCGCATTTTCGTTCGTTTGACGGACCTTGACATCCTCGGACACGTGAACAATGCCATTTACCTTACCTATTTCGAAATCGCTCGCATGCATTATTTTGCAGAGATGGTCGGGACTGAATGGAATTGGATGGAAGAAGGCGTGGTGTTGGTTAAAAACGAAGTCGAATACTTGAAACCAATCGTTTTAAACGACGTTCCCTACGTAAAGGTCTCCTTGCTTCATCTTGGAACCAAAAGTTTCACCTTAGGCTACGAAATCACGGTAAACGATCAATTGGTCACCAAAGGATCCTCCGTTTTAGTTGGATTCAACTCTAAAACACAGTCGGCAATCGAAATTCCGGAGCGAATGAAGGAAGCGATTTTGACTTTGGCGTAGGGATGTATCAGTTTGGAATCATTTCCTGAAAATACTAGGTTAAGAATGTTTGAAAGCGTCCAAAATTTAATGCAACGACAAACCACAACGTATAGAACCAATGCGTTTGGCATTTTATTCATCGTTACTTTGATGCAATTGTTTGCAAGCTGTTCCACTGATAGCAATACATCTAAAAAATGGGAAAAGAAATCCAATCGAACGAACATTGAAAACAACATAGCGAAGTACGAATGGTTTGAATACGTAGATTCCGTTCAAACGATTCGAATGGATCAATGCATTGACTCCTTTTCCACATATACAATGAAAGTAACAGCGCCAGAGGTGATTTCGAGAAATCGATTTGTTTTTTGGAAAAAGGGTAAAATTGCTGTGCAAGGTGAGTACGATTTCCTCAGTCAATTCGGCGATAGCCTCATTCAAATTATTAGCTATCGGAAATCGAGCATTACTGTCCTTAACTATGATTTAAGCAATCAAAAACTACCCAAACCAGCGATTCAAGTGGTTTTTGACCTCGAAAAAAGTCCATATTCCGGCAACTGCTATGAAATAACCAAGGTCAACAAGGAAATGAATCAGCAGTTAACGATTGAAATTTATAACTCCTGTACCAATCGTTACGTGCAGAAAAAAGTTCCGATTCCTTGAAAAACACACTTTTGTAAGTTAGCTCCTTCCTCACTTTTATCATGAGATTATAAAGTTGATACGGACTTTTGAAAAATAGAAATATCGTTTAAAGGTATGATCGAAATCCTCTTCATTACCACTCTTGAAGGATTAGTTACCCATCCCATTTCTGAACAAAATCGCAAGGCTGATGAAATAACAAAGGACCGAAAAAAAAGAGCCAACTAACACCCCAATGATGACCAGTATGATTTTGTTCGTAGCGCTCATTTTCCAAACAATCAACACCGTTACCAGCGGCATGATAAACATGAGCATCCAAAAAAACTGTCCGATGAGATCTAAAATCATATTCTATTTACTTAAATGAATCATCATACTTCTCGAAAAGGTAGAATCACTAATCTCAAGGGGTTTACTTCTGTCCTCTGTCACATTGAATCATTTTTTTCATATTCTTATCACTGAATTTCTTGATAACAATCCACTTGCTCGTATAAAGGTAAATCTTTATCCTCATAAATTGACTGACTATGACTCAATCCATTTTTATTGTAACTTCACTCCTCTAAAGAATCTGTTATGATCGTTCGGCTCTTCCTTTTCCTGATGCTTTTTGGACATCTAGCTGTTGGACAAGAACTAAGTCCCTGTGGGAACGTGATCAAAACCTGTGACTTTCGTAACTTGAAGAATTGTTACAACCTCTTATCCTACGATGATCAGCGAAACATGTATGTGATGAAAAGAGATTTCTCCACACCCTACAATGGAACCTGCGTTACCTGTCATCAGAATGGAAATTTGGAAGAATCACTAAACATCGTCAATGGTTACCGCGATGGAATTGATACCTCCTACTTCCCTAATGGTTGCCGTCAATCCATACAAGCTTATTCCATGGGAAAACTAAATGGGAAAAGCACGGTTTATTTTGAATCTGGACGTAAGGAACGAGAAATCAACCACGTGAATAATCAATTGCAAGGAACGTATATTCTTTTCGACGACAACGAGTCCAATGATACCATTGAACTTCACACCTACAAAAACAATTTGATGGATGGAGTCCAAAAGTTCTACTACCTGGACTCGAAACTTGGAAAGATGGTGTATTACAATGCTGGACTTCAGGATGGTCCGCACATTACCTATACGGATTCAGGAAAAGTAGAGATGCGCTTGAATTATAAGCAGGGAAAAAAAGATGGCAAATGGACCTATTACTACGAAAGCGGCAAAGAGGCACACATTGAAAATTGGTCCAATGGACTAAAAAACGGCGAGTTTAAAACCGTGGACGAAAAAGGAATGCTACTCCAACAAGCGTTTTACCAAAATAACCTACCGACGGGCAAACACCTGGAATACTATCCTGATGGAAAACTGAAATACCAAGCCATCTACTCCAACAAAAGCGAAAAACTGGAGGAATTTAGCATTGATCAGTTTGGGGTGAAAACGGAACTCTTTAAAAAAGTAGAGAAATCCAAGAAAGGTGAACCGAAAAAAGCAGCCGAAATGTCGGATGAAAAGTCAGAGGAACATTAGATTCCGCCTGTCAAAATCAATAGTCCCATCAAGGTTAGAAAAATCCCTACCATCCATTGGATAAAGCGATAGGAAACTTTGTTCAAGTAACGTTTTCCTAATAGCGATCCCGCAAAGGCAGAAAGTCCACCGATGATGAGATAACGAACATTCAACTGTCCCAAGGAAGTCGAACTGCTGTAAATGGAAATTCGAGAAAGGTCAATCAACAAGGAAATCAATGCACTTGTCGCAACGAACAATTGTTTGTCCAA
>JBEDJV010000227.1:0-4944 GCA_041172545.1 Bacteroidota bacterium
GGACTTGGAGTACATTGGGCGACAGAAACCTTGGTAAAGTTCCCGGAAATTTCAGCAGAAATCCTCGATCTTCGAAGTTTAAATCCATTGGACAAAGATGCCATCTTTGCTGCAGCGAATAAAACCGGAAAAGTGATTGTCTTACACGAAGATTGTATGACCGGTGGAATTGGCGGTGAATTGGTTGCATTGATTACAGAACATTGTTTTGAAAACTTGGATGCGCCAGTCATTCGTGTAGCATCCTTAGATACACCTGTTCCCTTTGCCGTGACCTTAGAAAAGCAGTTTTTAGCTTCAGTTCGCTTGGAAGAAGCGATGAATCGCCTGATGACGTACTAAACCACTTGGATGAATCGTTCCATATTAAAATCGTTTAAACCCCTTGCGTGGGTATGGCTCTGCTTGAGTTTGTATCGCGTTTTGTTGGTTTTTTCGAACATCAAAAAGTTCCCACAGTTCCATTTAACGGACTATTTCATTGGGGCTTGGTTCGATTTGATTACCGTCGCCTTATTCTTTTTTCCCTTCCTCATTCTGAGTTATTTCCCACTTCCGGATGCGTGGGATAAACTACGAACGAGACTTAAAATCCCTGTATTCTTCCTGACTACCTTTTCTATTTTTGTGTTTAACGCTTGGGATGTTGCTTATTTTTCTTACACAGCAAAAAGGACAAGTTTCGATTACTTTGTGTACATGTTAACCAATACGGAAACGTCAAACCTTGCCGGTGATTTCATTTTGGAGTTTTGGTGGTTGATTTTGTTTTTTGTCCTTAGTTTATGGTTTGTTGGTCGCAGTTTTCTTCAGGTGAAATCAACAAATGTGAACTGGAAAGATAAAAAAAAGTGGATTTCCTTCGTGCTCATTTTAGGTGGTAGTGTTTTAATTGGTCGTGGTGGATTTCAATTAAAACCGATTGGCATCATTGAAGCAACGAATTATAGCAGTCTTGAAAATGCACCGGCCGTTTTAAATACTGCATTTACGATTGTCAAAACATGGAACATGAAAGGGGTGGAGGAGAAGCACTATTTTGATGAAACAAAGTTGAACGCCATCTTCAATCCTGTTCAGTCGACCAACCCACAAACGTTCTTGCCGAAGGGAACGAATGTATGTTTCATCCTCTTGGAAAGTTTTGGTACGATGTACAGTGGTCCAAATAGTCCGGAAAGCTATACGCCTTTTTTAGATTCCATTTTAGGAAAATCGATGTTCTTTGAGGATGCGATTGCAAATTCCCGAACGTCGATGGATGCTGTTCCTTCTGTGGTTTCATCGATTCCAGCCTATACCAATGAGTCTTTTATTTTGTCCTCGTACAGTTCGAATCAATTTCAAGGACTGCCATCCATTTTAAAGAAAGATGGCTATTTTTCCGCCTTTTTTCATGGAGCAAATAATGGTTCTATGCGTTTTGATGGCTTCACGTCCGCTGCTGGATTTGATCGTTACTACGGACGAAATGAATACCCAAATGATGCCCATTTTGATGGCAATTGGGGAATTGAAGATCATCACATGCTTTCTTTTGCGGCAGATGAAATGAGTCGTTTTAAAACTCCTTTCTTTTCAATGATTTTCACCTTGTCCTCGCATCATCCCTATACGATTCCAACTGCCTTTAAAGCGAAGGTGAAACACGGTCCAGAGCCACTTTGTGCGACAATTTCCTATGTCGACTTGGCCTTAAAGGAGTTTTGGGAAAAAGCTCAAAAGCAAGCTTGGTTCAAACATACCTTGTTTGTTTTTTGCGCGGATCACGTTGGACCAACCCAGCGTCGCGACCGACATTCCTTGAATTGGACCTATCGCATTCCAATTGGCTTCTATCATGCTTCGATGAACTTACCAAAAGTACCAAAGGGTAAGGTGTTTCAACAAATTGACATTCTCCCAACCGTGCTGGATTTACTTGGGATTAAAAGCACGTATTATGCATTCGGAACTTCTTATTTTAATCCGATTAGTATGCCGAAAATGGTGTGTGAACAAGGGAATTTGATCAATTTCGAAATGACAAAACATGGATACTTGAACACGGTTTGGAATGAAAACATGAAGCAGAAACGCAGTTCACACGAGCAGAAAATCATCGAGCAAATGAAGGCTTTGTATCAGCATTACACACATGATTTGATTTCAAATCAACTGACTCCGGAAGCCAGTCGAGGCACTCGCTAGGAACAACGAATCTCCGTTCGGACCCTTCTTTCTATTGAAGTATTTTCCCTACCTTTGCATCCAATTAAATGAGCTATGGCACAGAAATACGTTACAAGAGCAGAAGATTATTCAAAATGGTATAACGAATTGGTTTACCGCGCAGATTTAGCAGAACATTCCGATGTTCGCGGTTGCATGGTCATCAAGCCTTATGGTTATGCGATTTGGGAAAAAATGCGTGATATTTTGGATGTGAAATTCAAAGAAACGGGACACTCGAATGCGTATTTCCCTTTATTCATTCCTAAATCCTATTTGAGTAAAGAAGCAAGCCACGTGGATGGATTTGCGAAGGAATGTGCCGTTGTAACGCATTACCGCTTGAAAAATGCAGAGGATGGAAGTGGTGTCATCGTTGATCCAGACTCTAAACTTGAAGAGGAATTAATCGTTCGTCCAACCTCCGAAACCATCATTTGGAACTCGTATAAAAATTGGATTCAGTCCTACCGTGATTTACCGATTCTCATTAATCAATGGGCAAACGTGGTTCGTTGGGAAATGAAAACGCGTTTGTTCTTGAGAACAACGGAATTCCTTTGGCAAGAAGGACACACCGCGCATGCGACGAAACAAGAAGCCATTGCGGAAACAGAACAAATGTTAGATGTGTACGAAGACTTTGCGGAAAACTATATGTCCATGCCGGTCATCAAAGGTCGTAAAACAGCCAATGAGCGTTTTGCTGGTGCGGATGATACTTTATGTATCGAAGCAATGATGCAAGATGGGAAAGCGTTGCAAGCTGGAACATCGCACTTTCTTGGACAAAATTTCGCAAAAGCTTTTGAAGTGAAGTTTGCGGATAAAGAAGGAAAACTTGAATTATGACGCATTCTGACGATGAAGGACTTGTATTGCCACCAGCGTTGGCTCCAATTCAAGTTGTTGCAGTTCCAATTTACCGTACGGATGAGGAATTAGCTGCAATCTCTGAGAAAATGTCTGAGTTAGCTGCAAAATTGAAAGCAAAAGGTATTTCATTTAAATACGATGATGACGAAAACCGTCGTCCAGGATGGAAGTTCGCCGAGTACGAATCCAAAGGTGTTCCCGTGCGCGTAGCGATGGGTCCAAGAGATTTGGAAAACGGAAAAGCGGAGATTGCACGTCGCGACAACAAAACAAAGGAAGTAGTTGATTTTGATGGATTAGAAAATCACATCGAACAACTGTTGGCGGATATTCAATCGAATTTATTAGCTCGTGCGAAATCCTTCCGTGAAGAAAATACACGAGAAATTGATTCCTATGAGGAATTCAAAAAGGAAATCGACAAAGGTGGATTCTTCTTGGCACACTGGGATGGTACCTCCGAAACGGAAGAACGCATCAAAGAAGAAACCAAAGCGACGATTCGTTGCATTGCCTTAGACCGCAAAGAAGAGGCTGGAGTTTGCATGGTAACAGGTAAACCTTCAGCTGGAAGAGTAATTTTCGCTAAAGCGTATTAATTTGTCCGTATTTCGCTTTCAGCTCTTCGATGTCATTCAATCGAAAAATCCGCTTAAAGTAGGTACAGACAGCATGTTGTTGGGCGCATTTATCGATCCAACAGATGCGAAAACGGCCTTGGATATCGGTGCTGGGACTGGTGTGCTTTCATTGATGGTTCTTCAAAAAAATCCAAAAATTGAGTTGGACGCAGTGGAAATTCATTCCGAAGCGGCAGACGAATGTTCCTTAAATTTCGCCAATAGTCCATGGGGCAATGTCGCCAGTGTTCATGCACAAGATTTCTTAGAATTTCATCCGGCGAAAAAATACGATTTGATTTTCAGTAATCCACCTTTCTATTTAGATGGACTAAAATCCGGGGACAAGTACCTTGATCAAGCGAAACACATCAGCCGGGAAATGTACGAGAAATTTATCTGTAAAACGTCCGAGTTATTACACGAAGATGGTCGTTTTTACGTAATAGTTCCCTACACGCAATTTGATTATTTAAGTCATATCGCCCAAGAAAATCGACTATTTCTCCATCAGAGAATAACGATTCACGCCACCAAGGAGAAATTGAATTCACGGGTGGTGCTTATGTTCTCCAAAAAGAAGGGGGAGTGTCGGGAATCCGAGTTCACGATTCGCGTAAGCACGGGAGGATATACCCCAGAATACATCGCGTTAACCAAAGATTACCATACTACTGATTTAACAGCAAAGAATTAGTGCTTTTTCCATTGACTCACGGAGGTACTGAATCCTAGTGAATGAATCGAACCAGCTTTGGAATAAAACTGTACGCCATAGTCAAGGTTGAACTTTTTCATTTTTAAGGACATCCCCATAGAAAAACCGGCTAGTCCCGGATGGTCAATTAACTTCATTTGTTCTCGACGCATGAAATTGAATCCACCGCGCATTTGGAAGGATTTCGACGCATATAATTCTACTTGGAAATTCACGTGATGTGCAATTTTAGTTCCGAGAGAAGGACTGTAAACTGGAATCGTATCACCCGTTAGTGGATCATAGGTTGGGAGTGCCAATGGATCGAGGTAAACGTTGTTGAGTTGATTCAATTGATATCCCTGAATACCGAATCTAAATGGTGCGTGTTTCAATTTATAACTGAGACCCATTTGGACATCCAAAGGAAGTTTTGATGCGCTGTTTTCTGTGTAATCTTTGAATAATACACCTAAGTTTTTGACGAGGAAAGTTGCGCACAGAAGTTTGTTTGGGTGAACAAGCAATCCGCTAAAGCTA
>JBEDJV010000228.1:0-3311 GCA_041172545.1 Bacteroidota bacterium
CTCTCCTACTTGATACCAGTCAAATGCTTCTCTGCGTCCAATGTCGTTTCCATCCGTGTTTCCAAACGAATACACTTTTCCTTTCATCCCAATTTCTTGTCCGTAGTAAATGGATGGAACGCCTCCCATAAAAAACATTAAGGTAGCTGCCAATTTTTGTCGTTGGACATCCGACTCCATGGAAGCAAAACGATCCATATCGTGATTTTCAATAAAGACAATTTGTTCTTTCCCTTCCGGAGTTTTACCGAGAATGATGTCCGCATTTTTGATGATTTCTGCTTTATTGAAGGATAAAATCGCTTGCTGTAAGCCAAATCCAAACATGCGATCGATGTCCGCTTTTTCAAAATACTCGAAACCGTAATCACTCCAGTTGGCTTGCGGGCTTCCAGAATTCAGCGAACAGATTGGTCAATGTCGGTTTTCCATCCAAGTGATCCATGGCATGATCGAGCCTAAATCCATCTGCGCCATCGTCGAATTTCCCATCCTTGTTCGGATCCATAAAGTAGGAAAACAAAGCAATATTGTAATCCAAGACCTTTTGACTTTTTAAATTCACGGTCGTAGCGTATATGACTTTTCCGTCAAATCCATTCAGTAAGCGCAAATCAAACACCATCGAAGCGGGAGTTTGGTGCTTAGTATCGTCGAAAAGAATATAGTCGCTGTACTTGGAATCAAGGTTACCAACGGCATCTTTCCACCAGAGGTGTTCTGATGTCACGTATTGCGTTTCCATGTCCAAGTAGATTTTCATTCCACGTCGATGTACTTCCTTCACTAAGGCAATGTAATCTTGCATGCTTCCGAATTCGGAATCAATTTTCTCAAAATCATTGGCGAAATAGTTGTGGTAACAGTCGGACTCATACAAAGGAAACAACAAAATGGAAGTCACTCCCAACTCTTGCAAATACGGCAATTTCTCTCGAAGTCCGTTTAAATCACCATTCAAGTCGCCATTACTGTCGTAAAAACTACGTTGACACACATGGTAAATAATTTCACCTTCAGCCACTGAACGCTGACTCCAAGCCATCCATCCGGAAAGCAAGCAAAGGGATACTAAAATGGTTTTTCTCATGACTAGTTTTTTACTATTTATTGCTCATTTGAAAAGTCAAGCGTCCACCCTGCATGATTTCACGGAAGCGAATGAAATTTCTGTTAAGTTTTTGTTTATTTAACGTGGGATTTTCTTGAAAGTAGGTTTTTTGAGAGAACTGAAGTGCCTTTATGACAAACTTCGCATGATTTGGTACGTGAATGATCGCTTTTTTCACTTGTGGACTTCCAAAAACAAAGGTTCCATCCGCTGGATTTACGGGATAAAATCCTAGAGTAGAAAGAATGTACCACGCACTCATTTGTCCGCAGTCATCATTACCAATCATACCGTTCGGCGTGTTGTTGTGAAATTCGTTCATCACTTGATGAATGTACTTCTGACCCGTTTTCGGCTCTTTCGTTAATCCATATAAATAAAGAATGTGGTGACTCGGTTCATTTCCATGTGCATACTGTCCAATCATCGCTTCTTGACCAAGAAACTTGTTTGGATTTAACGATTCCGTAGTGAAGAAGTCATTTAGTTTCTTCGTGAAGTTCTCTTCTCCTCCAAGCAATTGCATCATTCCTTGCACATCGTATTGAGCTGGTGTCCAAAAGTACTGCCAAGCATTTGCTTCAGTGTAATCTCCGGGATTGTTTAATGGTGAAGTCGCCATCAGTGGATCAAAAGGAGAACGCCATGCTCCAGTCGAATTTTTTCCACGTAAAAAAGTGCTTACGGGATCATATAGATTTCGGTAATACACCGCTCTTTTTTGAAAATCCGCGACGATGTCCGTTCGTCCGAGTTTTCGTGCCATTTCCGCCACGCACCAATCATCGTAGCCACTTTCGAGGGTTCTAGACACGGACTCGTTATCCAATTGATCAAAGGGATAATAGCCGAATTGATTGTACAATTCCCAATTCGAATTGATGTGACTTTTTGTACTTGTTTCCCACATAGCATCCAAGGCAATTTTCGCATCGAAACCGGTAAATCCATTTTGATAAGCCGACAAAATCATGGGAATCGCGTGGTTTCCAATCATGCAATAATTATCTTGTCCCCAAGCTGTCCAAATGGGCAGAAATCCCCTCGCCTGGTGATGTAGAAGCATGGATTGAACAATGCCATCAATCTTTTCCGGCGCAATAATCTGTAACAAGGGAAAAGCCCCTCTGTAAATGTCCCAAATCGACAATGTGGAATAATATGCCTTGTCTTGCGCGACTTGAATACTGTCATTCGCACTTCGAAAACGTCCATCCACATCAGCGATGTTCGAAGGCTGCAACAGCAAGTGATACAAGGAAGTGTAAAATAGTTCTTTTTGTTTAGCCGGCGCCTTGATGGAAACGCGGTTCAAGTATGTATCCCATTCCGATTGATTTTGGGTACACACGCGTTGGAAATCCCAATGGTTTAATTCTGTTTCCATGTTTCGTTTGGCGCCTTCAATGTCCACAGAAGAAAGGGCTATTTTTACGTTGAGTACCTGATCATCATCCAAGAGGAAGTCCAACAGGAATTTCGGTGCTTTTTCGTTCGCTTTTTTTGCTAATTCCGTTGAATGGACGAAGGGCTGATCGAAGGTCAAGGTGAAGAAGTACGTTCGTTTAACCCAATTATCGGTTGAACAGTATCCAGAAATCGTGTGGTCGTTTTCGATCTTTACGGAACTCTCCACCACTAATCCTTTCTCACTGTTTTCATCAAAGACAAATCGCAAACCATGCTGTAGGTCCACCAAAACCTGTGCGTCTTTTTCCGGAAAGGTATACCGATGTATAGCAACGCGTTGGGTACAGGTCAACTCGACTTTCACTCCATCATTTTTCGTCATGGAATAATAGCCAACTTTAGCCGATTCACTTGCTTTATTGTAGCCATTTTTTTCCGTGGCCAATTTCGGATTAATCGGCAACAGTAGGACATCGCCCATTTCGTTGATGCCCGTTCCACTAAAACGCGTTTGAGAAAAGCCCATGATAAGCGTATCTCGATACTGATATCCGCTGGTATGATTCCATCCGTAATCTTGGTTATCCGGACCCGGCTGCACCATTCCAAAAGGCATCGACGGACCTGGAAAGGTATGACCAGTTCCATCCGTTCCGATGTAGGTATTCACAAAGGAACTGTTTCGCTGGGCCTTGATTCCAATCAATGGAACAAACAGACAAACGAAGTAGGCAATTAGGTATTTATTCAAACGCATGCTTGTTCCATTGTTGCTGTAAGTAATCTTTCA
>JBEDJV010000229.1:0-3022 GCA_041172545.1 Bacteroidota bacterium
TTTCAGCACAAGTTTTCTTTTTAAATGAGGTTGAATATTATTCTGAAGCGCTTGAATTTGTTGATCGTCCTTTTTGTGGGATAGCAATTGTAAGGCATTCGACACTGCGTTTTTTAATTCCTCTGCATCAATCGGCTTTAAAATATAGTCTAAGGCGCTAAATTTAATCGCTTGTACGGCAAATTCTTGGTAGGCGGTTATGAAAATAATCTCAAAGGATTTGTTGGATACGCCTTTTAATACATCAAAGCCATTTCCATCTGGCATTTGGATATCCAATAAGACGATGTCGGGCTTCAAGTTTTCTATCGCCTCAATTCCGGACTGAACGCTTTCACCATCCGTATAGATTTCTAACTTTAAATCAAAAGATTCAAGCATTTTTCGAATGAATTCGCGCGTTGGCTTTTCATCATCGATAATGAGCACTTTTCTTGTCATTCGTATTGATTTTAAAAGTTTTCGGTGTCATACTTCAGCGGAAGGACAATCGAAACGAGGGTACCTTGTTCCTTTTTGCCGTCTAAATCCCTGAAAGTCAAACTTCCACTAAATTTATACTTTTTATTTAATATCTCGATACGTTCTCGAGTAATATCTATGGCCATGCTTTTATGTGTGCGGATTTTTTTCGTTTGAGCAGATTTTTTTCTTCCCACACCATTGTCGGAGATGGTGATTTCTAGTTTTCCACTCAACTCTTTCATTTCCACTATGATTTCTCCACCTTTAACGGTGTGCAGTTGTCCGTGTTCGATGGCGTTTTCAATAAATGGCTGGGTTATCATCGGAGGAACCATGGCTTTATTGAGTAGTAAATCCTCCGAAACATTTAAAACATAACTAAATCTGTTTTCAAAACGCATTTTTTGAGTGCTCAAATATTTATCCAAAATCTCTAATTCCAACTCTAAAGGGATAAATTCTTTTGGCGAATTTTCAAGAATTAAGCGCATTAAACGAGAAAAGTTTACCAGGAATTGAGAAGACTTTTCCGGGTTATTCTCATAAATATAACTTTGAATCACCGACATCGCATTGAACACAAAATGTGGATTCATCTGGGTTCGAAGCAAGGTTTGTGACAACTCCGCCTCTCTTTGCTCTTGTCGGGAACGCACCTGTTTCATGCGTAATATTAAAATCACTAAACTGAAGACAATCGCAAAAATAACGATCAACGAAATGTATAAAAATCGATCGTTCTGCAACTTCAGGATTTCCTGCTCCTTGTTCTCTTTTTCAATTCTCCGTTGCTGTAATTCGATTAATCGCTCCCTTTCTTCACGTAGATTACTAGAGGTCAATTCAGCAATTTTTGAGTCATTTCGCTTGATCGAATTGGACTCTAAAAATTGGATGTAATCATTTTGAAATTTCAAGGCATTGCGCAAATCACCATTTTTCATGGATAACATCGAAAGTAATTTATACCGGTCTATCAAACTGATGGAATGAACGATGTTGTCACTTTTAATGGACAGTTCCAAGTAATATTTTGCTTTGGTAAAATCCCCAATCTGTATACACAATTGTCCATAATCTTGATAAACTTCCGCCAAATCTGATTCCATTTTCTCGTTCTTGAAAAAGGAAATCGCTTGCTCGTAAGACCTTTTGGCCAAATTGATGTTTCCCTGAGATGTAGCAATGTTACCAATGGAATGAGCACATTGAGCGCTATGGTAAAGATCGTGTTCTTGTAAAAAAGATCGCTGTGCTTTTCGCGCATGGTAAAAAGCCAAAGTAACTTGACTTTGATGCAAATACACTTTGGAAAAATGTAAGTCAATGATGGCGATCGAACGGTCGTCGTGAAATTCCCTAGCCAACTGCAACGCACGTTTTAGATAACCCAAGGCTTCTGTCCAATTGCCCACATAGGAAGAGTATAGAGCGATTTCAATGAAAGAGTGAATCTTGAAGTGGTCCACATGTAATTCCTCCGCTAGCCGAATTGCCTGAAGTTCCTTTTGAACAGCGCTTTCTAAATCTAAGAAATAACCGTAATTACGCGCCTGGTTTTGCAGTGCTTGCACCAGGACTTCTCTTCTTTGTGAACGCTTAGCAAACGATATCGCACGATCAGAGGCCCAAAAAGCAGAGTCGCGAACGGACTTACTCATGTACAATCGTGAAATATCTTGATAAATCAGTGATGATTGAGCGTTATTTCTATTCCTGCGCAATAATCGCAAACTTGAATCTGCTATTTCTTTAGCGTCCTGCCATTTTTCAAGTGCTAAATCATACTCAAAACAAAGCCGGTTTAAACGAAAACGGAAGTCTTTTGACTCAAATTTCACTTTTGCCAATTTGGTCGAAAAATGAAACTTAAATTGTTCAATATTTCCAGATTTTAACAAGTATTCCCCAAAAATCAAATCAATCTCCTGCTGTGATTCCTTCGTTTGGTATCGTTTTCTGTTTGCTACTAATTGCCGAATAGAAGTTTTCCATTTTCTGGAATCTACCGATGCATAAAAATCAATTAATTCGATTTTCACCTTTAATTCCTCCGAAACAGATTTTGCTTCTTCAAGTTGCGTGGTGAGTTGATTTAAGCTTTTCAAAGTACCTTGGGCGGTATTCGAAAAGACGAATAAAACACATGAAATGGCCAGAAGAAAAAATCGTTTCATCATCGTGCAACTAATATACGATTTTTCTACGTCATTAGTCCGTTGTCTTCATTTGAACCAATTCCAACAAGACATCAAGTATTTAGTCGTAAATTTGTGCAAAATCAGCTCCAAGTGGCTTCAATGATGAATAATATGTTTAAAATGACCCGTTCTTTCCTTTTTTCTTTGCTAACGCTTTTGCTTTGTCTTGGATTCTCTTTTGAATCTAAAGCTTCTCACATCATTGGTGGAGAAATTTATTATGATTCACTTGGAAACAACCAGTACAAAGTAACCATCGAAATTTACCGCGATTGTAATTCTGCTACAGGTTTTGATGCGCCCTTAAATTATACGGTGTTTTACATGGACGGCACCATTTACGCCTCATATGACGT
>JBEDJV010000230.1:0-3021 GCA_041172545.1 Bacteroidota bacterium
AACATCTTGACCATAAAGCAAGGCTTCAGGATGTTTAGACATAATTTCACGCACCGCAAAAAGGGCTGAATCCACCATAACGGTTTTTTTCTTTCCGCTTGGTTCTCTTTCTCCCACTTCTTCCGTTACTAGGGTTGGAGCAAAAATGAAATCCGTCACACTATCCAAACTTGGATCCTCAGCGTTTAATGCTTGATCGTATGCTTCATCAATTTCTTTGCGCAGGGCTGACTCCAAATTGATCACTTCAGCCAAACTGTGTCCCAAATCTTGAACCGCTTGTTTTAACTTTGGATATGGATCGCTTTTCGCTGCCTCTTCTAAATCATCACGGTACCATTCTTTACGTACTCCGGATGTGTGGTGTCCGAGCAACGGAACTTTTGCATGAATGATAAACGGACGGCGTTCTTTTCTCACGGTATCAAAAACCTCTTGTACCGTTTCAAAGCTTGTTAAAAAGTCGCTGCCGTCAATAGATCGCACTTCGATTCCATGAAATCCTTTTGCGTATTCTGAAATATCTTGCGCACGTGTTTCTATTGCGTTAGCAGAGATATCCCAACCATTATCTTGTACTAGATAAACAATTGGGAATTGTTTCAAGGCCGCCATTTGAAAAGCCTCTGAAACCTCACCTTCTGTGCACGAAGCATCTCCTAAGGAACAAACGACAACCGGCGCATCATTCAAATCCCACTCAGCAATTCCTGTTTTTTCTTTGTATTGGATTCCCATCGCTATTCCGGTAGTTGGAATGGCTTGCATCCCTGTTGCGGAGGATTGATGTGGAATTCTAGGGAATCCTTCTCTGTTTAAGGATGGATGCGAATAATACGTCCTTCCACCAGAAAAGGGGTCATCCTTTTTTGCAAAAACTTGCAGCATGAGTTCGTATGGTTTCATTCCAATGCCCAGCAAGATGCTGTCATCGCGGTAATAGGGTGAAACCCAATCTTGTGGTTTCAATTGCATTCCGACAGCCAATTGGATAGCTTCGTGTCCGCGTGAAGTTGCATGCACATACTTGGAAGTTACCTCCTTATTCTGCTCGTATTTCTCCGCCATTGTTTTAGCAGTACACATTAGTCGAAATGCTTCCCAAGCAGCTGTTTTATGATCAATTGAACTCATGGTTCTTTTAGTTTTGTTGTTCAGTGTGGCAAATATACAAATCAACACCGAAAGGCACGAATCTCTAAAGTGGAATAAACGGAAATTGCTTAAAAAGAAACGGCGCAAAGAATTCTTTGCGCCGTCGCTTTATTTATGGTGGTGATAAGAGGTCTTTTTTTAAAACGAGAGTAAAATTCCAGCGTTCACACCACGCATTGACAGAGCGGATCCTTCGTTAAAGATGTCTGTCAAATTATATGTCATATACAAATTCCATTGTCCGTAACCCACTAAAGCCATTAAAGATGCAGAGAATGGACGAAAGTTAAAATCATCTTTTGTTTTGTCTTTGTTTTCGTTTCCATCACTTTCCCATTTGGTTTTGTGTAGGCCACCAATTCTAATTCCACCAACGACACCAGCTGAAAGTGTCCATGATTCACTTGGATTTTTATTGGTGTTAATTTGCAGTAATAATGGTGCTTGGAGGTAAGCTGAACTCAAGGTGTTTTTTGAATAATCAACCGTTGAATTCAAGGTTCCAAAAATGGTGTCGTTAATACTCGTGATGTCATAGTTCCCTTTAAGTGCATAACGGTTCCACTGAATTCCCAATCCTGTTGTGATACCTAAATATCCTTTAATGATTGGAAAACGTTTTTCAAGCAAGTTTAATTGAACACCGATACTTCTTGCTGGATCCAACTCCAAGAAACCTAATTCACTTGCTGTTGTCAATTGATTTTGTTCATTTAAGAATCCATTAGCAGCCATTCCAAAACCAGACCAAACAGGATTATTTGTATTGGAATTACAGTTGCTACAATTGTCATCGTGATCTTCTTCGTCTTCCATGTCTTCGTCAGAAAATGAAATGTCACGATCTTCGTTAATAATCACACGCTCATCAATAATCATTCGTTTCTGGCCTTTTACATCTCCATTTCGATCATCCAAAATGACAATTTTCATGTTTCCGATTTTTACTTTAATCGAGTCCGAGGAGGCTTCTCCGTCTTCTGAAATAATAGTAGAATCGATAAATACATCGACACGTGTAAACATCGAATCGGATACATAGATTTTTTTCATTTCTTCGGTAAGGATTGAATCCATTTTATCCATGCGTTCACTGATCACAATAACCGTTGTGTCATTTCCTTTGATTTGAACAATGCGCTTGGTCATGTCTTTTTGAGCAAACGTTAACTGCGCTAAACTTAAAATTCCAAATAGTACTAAATTTTTCATGTTTTTTATTTTGATAGTGCTCTGACGCGTTTATTTTGATTTAGTTACAATAAATTATTTTTTTGTTTGTTTTCGTTCAACCGTTATGAATCCTAGTTTGAAAAATGTAGTCTTCACTTTTTCATCTTCTTTTTCAATGTAGGATATAGGAATCTTTGTTGCTTGGGCGAGGTAATTGGTAATCGAAGTATATTTTTCAGAAGTACTCGGTTTAGCTGTTCCAAATAATTTTTCATTTCCTTTTTGAATAACAAATTCACGGATTCCAATGGGCTCTGAGCTTTTAAAACTGTTGCTTGTTCTTTCAGGGGCTGAAGGGGAAACCACCTCCGATAATTCAATCGGATCAATTATTGTTGGAGTCAGGTAATACGATTGTTCACTAGGAATTTGTTCCACTTCTGGGAAAATCTCTTGAGCAATGCAATCGCGCGTGTCATTTGGACTTGGATCTACATGTTCAATACGAATATTCTTGGGTTGACTTACAAATTTGTAATTGGTTTTATTCGTTTCCGCAACTTGAACTTTCGTGTCCTTTTGGACAACTTCCGTGGGTTTTTGCGTTGACCTACTGGCTGACTTCACATTTGTTTCATGCTTCGGCCAACTCAAGAACAAAAGCAGAGCGATACTTGCCGCAGCAGTATAGGA
>JBEDJV010000230.1:3027-5286 GCA_041172545.1 Bacteroidota bacterium
TTGTTCAACGAGTTTCAACTGTTGTTTTAATTGTTGATCAACTTTTAGGATTTGTTCAAAGTCTTTTTCTTCTTTACTAAGTGCTTCAATGGATGGGAAATGGATCTGTATATTCGGAATGAGCTTTGTTTGTTCAACGAGTTTCAACTGTTGTTTTAATTGTTGATCAACTTTTAGGATTTGTTCAAAGTCTTTTTCTTCTTTACTAGATAGCATTCCTTCCATCTTGGCAATGGACATTTTTTCATAATCCGTTCCTTCTTCCGTTGAATATGCCGCCGGATTGAAGGATTCCTTTTTGAGTAATGCCGAATAGTCAAATTCAATTGAGTCATCTTGATGAACAAAAATCAATGAATCACCTACTTCACCATATTCTGGATTCTCCTGTAAAAGTTGTCGAAGTTGAATCATTTGATCATCCGAAAGTCTCCCTTCGATTGCATCTAGCATGCGTGCTTCCAAATGTTCCTTTGACCAATTCATATCAATACTTCTACTTGTCCAATATAGGCTTTCAAAAATTTCCTTGCCCTAAAAATATACACTTTTACTTGATCTTCACTCAGTCCTGACATTTCAGCAATTTCCTGGTAAGAATATCCTTCGTAATCTCTTAATGTCAAGACGGTCCGTTGAATCTCTGTCAAACGGCTTACGCCTTCGTCAATTTTCTCTTGTACATCGAACGGCGTTTGTTCTTCTGTTTGATGCACATTGATTGTTGCCAAGTGATTCTGCTGTAATTTAGCTCTACGTGATCGATCAATTTGTGCGTTTACAACGGTGCGAAACAAATAAGATTTAACTTTATTATTGTCCACCTGATCTATTCTCATCCACAATTTTTCATAGGCGTCCTGAACAAAATCCTTAGCTAAATCTGAGTCATTCAGATTTTTCAATGCAAACCGATACAATCGATCCGCAAAGTCCTTTACACTTTGATTATACTCACTTACCGTCATAACACCGAAGATTAGACGCGTACACCTTTCAAAAGTTACAACCCGGTGTTAGATTATTTTCCTTGGTATTTTTTCTTGTATTTCTGATACAATTTGAATTGGAAATTCTCGGAGGATACCAGTTGGCCATTAAAAATGAGTGTGGACACTTGGTTGGTTTTCATATCCAAGGCAGGACCACTAGAAACAAACAGGGTTGCAGATTTTCCAGTTTCTATGGTTCCAAATTCTTTATCAATTCCTAAGATTTTACATGCATTCAAGGAAATCGCTTGTAACGCTTCTTCTTCTGTAAGTCCGTAAGCCATTGCCGTACCCGCTTGAAATGGTAAATTTCTAGCGTTCATTGCTTCCATGTCCCCCGAATTCTGCAAACAAAAGAGGATTCCTTGTTTTTGAAGTAGTGAAGGCAAGGAATAAGGTAAATTCACATCATCCTCTTCACGCTCTGGCAAACTATGAATTCGGTTCAACATCACAGGGATTTTTGCGTCCTTCAATCGTTGTCCGACTAAATGTGCTTCATATCCACCAACAATGACTGGATATTTCAAGTCGTATTTATTCGCAAACTCGATGATGTCCAGAATTTGTTGCATTCCATCGGCGTGAAAATACACACGTTTTGAACCTACAAAGCACGGTTTCATTGCTTCCAAGCGTAGGTCTTCAATCGATTTTGAGCCTTTCGCATACACTTGAGCTAAAGTGAAGAAATCCATGATTTCCTCTTTTTCTTTTTGATAGTTCGTATTTCGTGTCTTTGGAGCTGGTTCTGCCCACCATCCACCGCCTTGTGTACTTGAAGGCCAGTTTACGTGAATTCCGTCATCGGCTAAAACCGTTGCATCTTCCCAATTCCATCCGGACAAAAACATCACGGCTGATGAACCAGAAATCGTCCCACCTCGTGGAGTAGATTGTGTCAACATCACTCCATTTGTTCTGACCGTTTCAATGACTCTCGATTCGACATTGAAGGCCACTTGTGCACGAACATGTGGATTTAATTCACCAACATCGTTAAAATCACGTGTTGCTCGAACAGCATCAATTTCCGTTAAACCTAAGGTTGAATTTGCCGCCACTAATCCAGGATATACGTGTTGATTTTCTACATTAATGATGGTGTCCCAGTCCTTGCGTTGAATGGCATTTGTCAGTGAATTTTTCACAAATAAGATTTTCCCATCCGCCATTCCAATCGCTGCGGTTTCGACTACTTCTCCGTTGCCGATATGCGCTGTACCGTTGATCAGCAAAATACGCTGCGCATTTGCGAATGGAAACC
>JBEDJV010000230.1:5298-5959 GCA_041172545.1 Bacteroidota bacterium
CGAGGATGCTTAATAATATACCTAGTTTTTTCATGATCAATGTGTATTTTCGCCCGTTTCTCCTTCTTCACCCAAGGTGTCACAGTGATAGTGTTTTCTTGGTTTTTTGACAAATGGCGTCGTTTTTTCTCCGTTTTCGTTCGCATTCAACATTTTAGTAATGATACGTGCGCGCTCCACTTCATTTCGTTCATTACGTGATTGATCTTTCGATGCGTCGTACAAAATGACTCCGTCAACCATGGTGAATTGCACTTTAGCTTTGATGCTTAATGGATGATCTGTCCACAACACTAAATCAGCATCTTTCCCAACTTTTACACTTCCCATTCGATCATCTAAGTGAAGAAGTTTTGCCGGATTCAATGTCACCATCTTAAGCGCATCTTCTTCGCTCATTCCGCCATATTTAATGCTTTTCGCCGCCTCTTGATTTAAACGTCTTCCCATTTCAGCATCGTCCGAATTGATACTGACAATCACTCCTTGGTCCGCCATCAATTTCGCATTGTACGGGATGGCCTCGTTTACTTCAAATTTATACGCCCACCAATCAGAGAAAGTCGAACCACCAACGCCATGCTTTTTCATTTTGTCAGCGACTTTATAACCTTCCAAAATGTGTGTGAAGGTATTAATGTGAAAGCCCATAGAATCAGCG
>JBEDJV010000231.1:0-3005 GCA_041172545.1 Bacteroidota bacterium
GTGGTCAATCAGCTGAACGCATTGGTAGAAAAAGACCAGCAAATTGAATTCAAGTATGCACTGGGCGCAGAATATTTTTCTTACGGACCAGAATACTTCAAACTCGTGCGTGGAATGGAAGATTTAGTCACGAATTATGCCAAGTACGCAGAAAATGGTGAGTTAGCGAAGGTCATTGAAAAAATGAAAACATCGGCCGAAGGATTCTTCAAAAATTACAACAGCGATGTTGACTGGAAAATCTTTAACGATCAAACCAAATCCTATTTCGATTACACGGAGCAGTGGAAAGAAATAACCAAAGATGTCAAATCTTCTGTCGCACCGGAATGGTTTGTCAATTACGTCAATGGCATCGCTAGTCAAATCTACACGACCTCTATTTTTACGAACCAAGAACGTTACCTTGCCTTTTTAAATGGATTCAATGAGAAATCTTTGAAAAAACTAAACAAAGACGTTGGATACACGCACTTTTATCAGTACTTCCAGACCTTTAGAAATGAAACGGTGCCTGCATATCGCACCTTCCAAACAAGCGTCAACAACTTGATGCAAGTCTATGTAGAAGGAAAATATGTGATGTTTCCGGATGCAAAACATTGGCCCGATGCAAATTCCACCTTGCGCATTACTTACGGACAATTAGAAGGATCCGCACCAACCGATGGCATGAAATACACGGAACATACTACATTAGACGGAATCATTGCCAAATACAATACTGGAAATCCCGATTTTGACTTATTGCCAAGAATGGTGGAATTGCACGCAGCGAAAAACTATGGTCCGTATGCACAAGGCGACGACTTATGGGTGTGTTTCACCGGATCGAACCACACGACTGGAGGAAATTCCGGATCACCAGTTTTAGATAAAAACGGCTATTTAATGGGGCTCAATTTTGACCGCTCATGGGAGAGCACCATGAGTGATTATTTGTTTGATCCGAATCGCTGTCGCAACATTGTGGTGGACATTCGCTACGTTCTTTGGGTGATGGATATTTACTCTGATGCCAAACACTTGGTGGACGAAATGACATTAATGAAAGAATAAATTTATATTTGCTTTTTTTTACATCTTTTTTTGACTCACAAATGAGGAATTTTTTCTTGCTTATCGCACTTTTTGTTACTTCAGTAAGTGCCCATGCCACAAAGGACCCAATTCAGTATTCCAAAAAAATTGAAGGGTATCTAGTAGACTACAAAACACGCAATGAGGTAGAGAAGGTGAAAGTGAGTTTGACCTCCTCTTTTACTGGTAAAGTCTACACGACTGAAACAGATGAAAATGGAGTGTTTACATTCAAACATGTTCCCATTGGAAAAAGCATTTTAACTTTAGTTGATCTTGATTACAGACCTGATACCTTAAAAGTGTTCGAGACGAACGCCAAAGAACACCTCGTTCACTATACGTTTAGTAAAACACAACCATTTACAGCGAATTTAAAGGTGTCTTGGATGTTCAATTGGGGAGACCGAAAAGTGACTGAGAATGGAAGAACATTCGTAAAAGAACATTATTGGTCGCATGTCATGGCGAAAGTCATTTTGGTCATCTACGGAATTTGCTTACTCTTGATCTTCTATTACAGTATCGTTCAATTAAGCCTGGCATTTGCCTACAGAAAACAACGCAAAGCACAACAAAGTCGCGTGGAGCCCCCTTTCGATTTAGCCAACGCACCGAAAGTTACCGTTCAATTGCCGATGTATAACGAAATGTACGTGGCTGAACGCATCATCGATACCATTGCAGAATTTGAGTACCCAAGAGAGAAGTTTCAAATTCAAGTATTGGACGATTCAACGGATGAGACCAAAGATATTATTGCGAAAAAAGTGGCGGAAGTTGCTGCACGTGGAATCAACATTCAGCACATTCACCGCGTTGATCGCACGGGTTACAAAGCAGGAGCACTTGACTCAGCGATGGATCAAGTAGAAGGAGAATTTATTGCGATTTTCGATGCGGATTTCGTTCCAGACAAAGATTTCCTATTGCGTACGATGCCGTACTTCAACACAGATAAAATTGGTGTTGTTCAAACACGCTGGGGACACTTAAACAAAACGTATTCACTGTTAACTGAATTACAGGCATTTGGATTAAACGGACACTTCGCGATTGAGCAAGGTGGACGAAATGCACAAGGACATTACATCAATTTTAATGGGACAGCAGGTGTTTGGAGAAAAGCGTGTATCGAAGATGCAGGTGGATGGGAACACGACACCATTACAGAAGACTTAGACTTGAGCTACCGTGCACAAATGCGTGGATGGAAATTCAATTACTTGGAAGAAGTAGAATCGCCAGCAGAATTACCAATTACAATGTCGGCCTTGAAAAGTCAACAACACCGTTGGATGAAAGGTGGTGCAGAGGTGTTCATTAAAATGTGGAAACGCATTGTGACAACGAAAGGATTAAAATTCTCGGATCGCCTTCACGGATTAGCACACTTGTTCAATTCATCTGTGTTTGTGTTTATCCTCATTCTTTCTTTGTTAAGCTTACCAGTTCTTCACATCAAAGATTCATTCTCTGATTTGAATTTCTTTATTCAAGTGGGAGCCTTCTTTTTATCGAGTACCGTATTCCTCTCCTTTTACTATTGGAATGCATACCGAGATAAAACAGGAAATTTCTTCAGTGATTTATTCCGATTTATTGGTCGCTTCGTGCAATTCTTAACCGTTTCCATGGCGCTTTCGTTGAGCAACGCGGTAGCCGTAATTGAAGGATACTTGGGCATCAAAAGTTCGTTTGTGCGTACACCGAAATTCAACGTAGCGAAAAAAGACGAATTCACTGGAAACAAATACGACAAGAAAAGCTTATCGATCATTAACATTGCCGAAGGTATTTTGATGGTGGTATTCGGTTTCACAGCTGTCAATCGCGCCATTTACGGTGACTTAGGAATGGTTCCATTCCACTTGATGCTAACAGTTGGATACGCCGTGATTTTCTTCAATACCTTGAAAGAAAAC
>JBEDJV010000232.1:0-4363 GCA_041172545.1 Bacteroidota bacterium
AGGAAACCTCATTGGTTGGGAGTTTACCATTTCAAAAGAGGGTCAAGAATGGGCAAGTATTTCAAAAAAATGGGCAGGTATTGGGAAAGAGTTTTTTACATCCGCAGATAACTACGTACTTTCCATTAATGACAACGTTCAGAAGGACGATCCGACACGTATACTCATGTTGGCAGCTGTGTTGAGTATTGACTTTCTATTAAAGGAAAATTAATAGAGATGGAGTGAGCCATGTCCATTTCATTTGGACATAGGAAAAGCATAGGGAAAACTAGGCACTTTCCATTTTTCCAATACCGAAAAAGGAAGTAAGTAGGAATCCGTTTCGCATACGCGTGCAAATCGTGAGACAGAAGGACTAAATAAAATGCCTTCTTTCGTGTATTCCCAATCGGGATATGTCCAACTTTCGGGAAGATTGCACAGATTCATACATAAATCCTCCTCCTCACTTACATCCGGGTAAATCAAATGCTGATTAAGGAGTAATTGGATGAGGTGAGGTGCCAGGAAGTTTGAACGGTAATCAGAAAAAGCTTGAAAATTCGTCTCATCTTCAGCGTAAATCACTCGAGATGAATCAAATGACAGGACTTCTTCTAAACTGTAGTTTTTTCCATTCGACAAATCGAGTAAGTAACAAGTTTTCCCGAAATCATCGTGTGGTCCACCGCAAGACCAATAATGGAAAATGCTAAAACTAAATAGCTCTTGGTCCAGGTAATGAAAATCAACACTCATTTCGATTCCTCCACCTGTATTGTATTGCCAATTGGAGGTACAAGTGAGTTCATTCAAGGATTCATCAAAAAGGATTTCTTCCAAAACTGGATTCACTATTTGTATCGTTTTTATGGAAAAGGTGGAGTCCAAATAAAATCCATAAGCATAACTATGTACTTCACTAATCCATCTAAATTGTTGTCCTTCAAAAGTGCTCACCGAATCAGTGATAAATGAAAATTTACTGGTTCGAACGTATTCAAACGGATTGCTTTTTTTTAACGTTTGAACGGCTTTGACGTGGTCGTATTTATTGATGATTGTTTCCACGTGAATTTTATTGAGAACGACTGGAAATTGTTTTCCATTTTCACCAGTCCAGGTTCCAGTAAATTTTCCGTTTTGGTCTTTTGTCAGTACGAATTTCTCCTTGAAGGATCCTTCGTTCAAATCAAAGTATAAGGTGTAAACGGATCCACTTCGATAGCCCTCAAGGGGAATGTCCTTCAATGATTTTTCGTAGAAATAACGAACGTCCGTAATGCGTGGCTCATCGTTTGGATAATCTTCCGTATAGTCGTCGATGTGCATGTAAATCTTCGATTTCCCTAAGGTACCTTCCAAATAATAGGAATCCATTGCCTGCGTCGAAAAGATGACAAAGAGGAGTAGGGGAATGAGAACTTTCAATCGAACATACATGCAGTAAAATTAACAAAGGAATTCATACAATGAATGTGCGTTTTAAAGATTCAACACCTGAATAGTGGATGTGATTCCATTATTTTTATCCGTGTTCTGCTTCTGATATTTCCTAAAATTTTATACCTTAGATTCTTATGGAGAAATTAATCAACATCGCTAAAGTGCTCATCGCCTTCGTGCTCATCTTTTTTTTCGGGATCATTGGCACGGTACTTCGCATAGTTTCTTTGGGAACTTTGACCAACTTCAATCGCACGGTTTGGATTCCGCTTTTTTGCAAAATATCCTTGGGTGCGATGGGCATTCGCGTGGAAAATCGAACAAAATTAGCGTCCCTAGATACACCGCATTTCATCACATTTAATCACAATTCGTATTTGGATGGATTCGTGCTAATGAGCTTGGGGCTTCGAAATATGCGCATCTTAATGAGTGAGAAAATGTTGATCTTCCTTCCTGTTTGGCTGGTGTCTTTTTCCATCGGACTTTTGTACATTCCCATGAAAAATCATCCCAAAAGAAGAATGCGCTATTTTTTCAATTTGGATAAATTAATCTTGCGAAGCAAAGTACACATCATGGGGTCGTCTGAGGGCGTACATACCTACGCTGAACGCATTGCGCCCTTCAATCGCGGCGTTTATCACATGGCTGTGAATTGTCAAATGCCCATTATTCCATTGTTTATTTATACACCGGTTGAATGCAATCCGTATGCGAACTTTCGTCCATTTAAACGCGGGACAGTCATCATAGAAAACATGGAAACTATTCAAACTTCAGACTGGACCATTAAAAACTTGGACCAACATGTGGCGGACGTCCGTGCAAAATATGTGAAGCGATTTAATGAATATTATCACCTTAACACCGAATAACACATGAAAACATCGGAGATATTTGCGCGCGCAGCGGAGATTGCTTCTAAGCCTTTACCTATTCTCAATCCAAATGCGCTAACATCAGCAATTAACGAGCTGAAAGCTAAAACGAAGCGTTCAGCGGAATTAACAGAACGAGCCAAAAAAGTCCTGCCGAATGGCTCACAACATACCTTACCCTTATCCAATCCATATCCCTTTTTTATGCAAAAAGGAACGGGTAGTTTGCTGTTGGATGTTGATGGGAACGAGTATACGGATTACATTCTAAGTGGCGGGGCGATTATTTTAGGGCATAACGACCCAGGACTCATTCAAAGCATTCAAGAATTATTGTCCACCAAAACACACTTTCACGGACATTTCGACGAATTAGAGTTGGATGCCGCAGACGAAGTAATTTCCTTTTTTCCATCCATCGAAAAAGTTCGATTTACGGCAAGTGGAAGCGAGGCAAATAATGCAGCAATCAAAATTGCACGTGCGGTCACCGGAAAAAAGAAGTTAATTAAGTTTTTAGGACATTACCACGGATGGGGTCATGAATACTTGATGGATGTCGAAGTTCCTGGATCCGGAAAATTTGTCACGAATGGAATTCCAGATGAATACATGGACCAAACGATTCTTGTTCCGCCAAATGATTTAGAAAAATTGGAGGATGTTTTTCGAGCGCATCAAGCAGATGGTGGAATTGCTGCGATCATCATAGAACCTTACGGCGCTGAATCAGGTTTGGTTCCGATCGTGGAGGGATTCAACGAAGCAGCATTGGAAATGGCGCATCGCTATGGAGCCTTATACATTATGGATGAGGTGGTCACTGGATTTCGATTAGGGAAAGGTGGCGCACAAAAACGTTTGGGTGTCATGCCGGATTTAACAACCCTGGGCAAAGGACTCATGAATGGATTTCCATCTTGCGGTGCGGTAGGTGGGAAAAGCGAAATCATGGATGCGGCCAATGTCAGTATTCCTTACAGCGCTCCTTACACCTATGTCGCTGGCACTCTTTCCGGAAATGCCTTGTCAGTTGCGGCTTGTAAACATGTGGTTTCAACACTTGCTACCACGAATCGACTCGAACATGCCGAAGCAATGGCGGTAGATGTCGTGACGAAATTAAATGCACTTTTCACATCCTATCAGTCCGATTTCTTCGCCTACAACATTGGAAATATTTTACGCGTTGAGTTAACAGCGCCACACGCGGTTCCTTTAACTTCTCAAGAAGCTTTAATGGAGGTGGTGGCACGTCGACAAATCCTTTCGTCGTATTCAGCGATCGTAGCATCGACGGGAGTCCTCTCACGACACGGAAGAGATTTTGTCAGTTGCGCACATACGGTGCAGGACAACGATCGTTACGTGGCGGGATATGAGAAGTTACTACAAAGTTTTTCCCGATGAAAGTGGCTGAACGTATTTTAATCACCGGAATTTCCAAAGGAATTGGAAAGGCACTCGCACAAGACCTGGTTCAACGTGGATACGAGGTATACGGCACGGCGCGTGAACCCGATAAAATAAGTGATAAAATTGCAGGTGTAACTTATATTCCTTTAGATCTGAGCGATGAAAACTCCATTTTACATTGTTTTCAAACGCAACCAGAAATCGATGTGCTCATAAATAACGCTGGACAAAGTCAGATGGGACCAGCAGAAGAAACGCATAATGACAAAGTAAGGGAGATATTTGAAGTCAATTTTTTTGGCACCATGAGTCTGACCAAAAAGTATTTGGGAGTGATGCGTCCGCGTCGTAGTGGAAAAGTCATCAATATTTGTACGCTGTCCGGAACCTTTGCCATGCCCTACCAATCTACGTATGGATCCTCTAAAATTGCTTTGCGGATTTGGTCCCTATGTTTACGTAAGGAAATGCGTCCCTTTGGTGTGCATGTGACTTCCATCGATCCGTTTTACATCAACAGTGGAATTCAACTCGAGTACATTTGTCCTGATGCATCCGAATACAAGTTCGTTTCCGACCAAGTTTATCAGCGCCGAGATCAAAATTTATCCTCAGCTGTTGGACCGGAGGATTTAGTG
>JBEDJV010000233.1:0-2983 GCA_041172545.1 Bacteroidota bacterium
CTTCCAATTGGCTTAATGATGCAATCCAAAAGTATTCAAGGGGTAAATATGTTGAAAATTGCAGATAGCTATCCCGAAATCATTTCCACATGTCTTCAAGATATGCTTGAGTTATACCGTCGGAATGAAATCACCACTTATGTTGGTGGAGTTTTTAACGACAATCAACTGATTGAAGCGCACAATCTACTCGAAAGCGGAAAATCGATGGGAAAAATAACCGTTCGTTGGAATTAAGCTTTTTTCGAAAAAAAGCCTTTTAAAAAGCCAAGGATTTGTTTTCTAAACAAAAACATCAAAAGTAAATAAGGGATAATCATCAAATAAAGAATCCCTCCATTGATGTTAGATCCGAATGAATCTTCATCCAAACCAGCATTTTGTTCAGCCAATAATTTACATTGTGAGCAACCCTGAGCAACGATTTCCTGAGAAAAGGCAATCAAGGCGATAAATAGTCCAAGTAGTTTAACCTTCATGTGTAAAATATTCGTTCACAAAGGTAGGTAAGATTAATTCCAATTCAAAATAGTTACTTTTGTTCATGCGTTTATTATTTGTATTTATTTCGGCTGCACTTTCATTCCTACTATTGAGTTGTGGTGATACGGCAAAAAAAATCGACTCCTCGAAGTTGACGTTGGATAGTTTAATCACACTTTATCCGGATAGTGTGGAGCTTCTTGTGAGGAAAGGAAATGAATTGATAGAAAAAGTGCAATACCAAAAAGCATTGGAAGTAGCCGCGAAAGCATATCGTTTGGATAGTGTCTCTTTTGAAACCCGTGTGTTGTATGCAGAGGCACTCATCAATAAACCTTCACGCTCTGCGGATGACATGTTACGTGGACATTTAATGTACAAAAAGCTTGTCAAAGCAAATCCAAAAAGCGAAAAAGCCCTAGTCGGATTAGCGAATACCTACACGATGTTGGAAGACATGGATAATTCTTTTATCTATATCAATAAGGCCTTGCGCATTAATCCTAGGTACAGAGATGCATATATTCTTAAAGGAACTAATTACCGCTTAAAACAAGATTTAAAATTGGCCATTTCCTCTTACGAAACCGCTGTTCAAATTGACCCAAAATGCACCATGGCCTATCTCTCATTGGCAGTACTTTATGAACTAAATGGCGATGCGAAATTAGGAATGGAAAAATATACCACAGCCTATCAATTAGAACCGAAAAACACAGAAGTCATTTATGCGTTGGCTTATGCGAAAGAAAACCTTGGTCAAACAAATGAAGCGATGAATTTATACCGAAAAATGGCGCGATTAGATTCCACTTATGCGGATGCATTTTTCCACATTGCTCGCATTTATCAATACGACAAACCTCAATTGGACTCAGCAATATTCTATTATAAAAAAGCGATTAAAGCCAACCAAGAACACATTCCTTCCTACCACAATTTAGGCTTGGTTTATGAAGAAAAGAATGACATCTCTAATGCACTTTTCACGTATGCCAAGGTATTAAAAATGGACCCGGATTACGTTTTAACAAAAGAACGAGTGGCCGTTTTGAAAAACAAACGATGAACCGACAAGAAAAAATAGCATCGCTTATTGGAGATATTGGCATTCCAATTTTGGGTTTCTTTTTTTGGAATTGGAGCATCTACTTTATTTGTCTTTTCTTTTTATTGGATCAATTGTCCCGTGAAGTATCACAAGTGTATCGAATTCGTTACATAAAAGACCAAGTGCAACTAAGTGGGAAGTCATATCTGCTCAATTTCCTCATTTTTATTGCTTTCTTTTTTATTGTTCATTGGTATAATCTCATGTTACATCCAACCATAAATTTTTCACATGAAATGAATGCATTTTTCTGGTATCAAGACTCAGGTATTGCGCAGGGATTCATCCTATTTCCATTGGTGATTTTTAGTGAACGCATGCGTTTTAAGATGAATATGAAACAATTTTCAACCGAGATGCACCTCAAATCTTGGCAAAATCACTCCGTACAACTCCTTGCTTACCTTTTGCTCTTTCTTATATTGGGTATAGGATTAATGGTTGTAGATATGTCAAAAACTACAAGCTTTTTAATGCTCATTTTGGGCTTTGCCAGCGTCACCTTGTTCGCGGATAAACTAAGCGCTTTTTTCCCGAGGTAATTTCCCTTAAATTTGTGTACTTAGTAGTGCATATGGACAGAAATTTACTTTTAGCTCAAAAAAGAGAAGAGCTACACTTAGCGGGCGGGAAAGAACGCATCGAAAAACAGCATCAACAAGGAAAGTTAACAGCAAGAGAACGCGTTACACTTTTACTGGATGAAAATTCTTTCAATGAAATCGGTGCTTTTGTAGAACATCGTTCCACAAACTTTGGCTTAGAGAAACAGAAATATCCTGGTGATGGAGTGATCACTGGTTTTGGAACCATACATGGACGTTTGGTTTATGTTTACTCGCAAGATTTCACCGTTTTAGGCGGATCCTTATCGGAAACGCAGGCAGCAAAAATCTGCCGCATCATGGACCTAGCCATGAAAAATGGCGCTCCAATTGTTGGAATGAATGATTCCGGAGGCGCCAGAATTCAGGAAGGCGTAGTTTCGTTAAGTGGTTACGCAGATATTTTCTTCCGCAATACAAGAGCATCAGGTGTCGTTCCACAACTCTCGCTGATCATGGGTCCATGTGCAGGAGGAGCAGTGTATTCTCCCGCTTTAACAGATTTTATCTTCATGGTGGAAGAAACATCCTATATGTTCGTTACAGGTCCAAATGTGGTTAAAACGGTGACGCATGAAGAAGTTACCTCTGAAGATTTGGGAGGTGCAAAAACACATGCAGAAAAATCAGGGGTGAATCACTTCACCGCTATAAACGATATGGAATGCATCAAAAAAGCACGCGATTTAATCACGTTTTTACCGCAGAATTCATACGAGTTAGCACCAGAACCAAGTGTTTTTGAATTTACGCAGTCCAAATTAACGAACATTGAAAAAATCAT
>JBEDJV010000234.1:0-2962 GCA_041172545.1 Bacteroidota bacterium
TACAAATACCCTCATATCCAACAAGTAGAAGCATGTACCTATCTGGGTACGAACACCTATTTCTTGTCCAATGAGCAACATAAATTTCTCGGTCCAGCAAAACTCATTCTTTTAAAAATGCCATGATTCAACTCTCTCAATTCGACGCTGTAATTTTCGATATGGATGGTGTCCTCATCGATTCTGAACCACTTTGGAAAATCGCTATGGAAGTCGTTTTTGAATCACTTGGGTCAACTTTAAAAAAAGAGGATTTTCAAAAAACAGTCGGACTACGCATCGATGAAGTGGTACATTTTTGGAACAACCATGAAGCGTGGGGAGTGGAAAATGAACAAGACGTCGAAGAGGCCATTATTGTGAAGATGATTGAACTCATCTCACAAAATGCTGCACCACTAGCTGGTGTCATTGAAACACTCAACTTCTTGAAGGAATCAAATTTAAAAATTGGACTTGGTACATCTTCTTCCAGCAGACTCATTGAAGTCGTACTATCCGAATTGCACATCAAACACTTTTTTGACTTTACACACTCAGCAGAAACGGAAGCATTCGGCAAACCTCATCCAGCAGTTTACCTCACTGTTGCACAACAATTAAATGTTTCACCCCATAAATGTTTGGTGATCGAAGATTCATTTAATGGCGTCATTGCTGGACTTGCAGCTAAAATGAAAGTCGTGTGTATCCCAGAAAAAACGCATTTCCCCAATCCTCGTTTGGCTGTTGCTGATTTTCATTTCGACACCATGAATGAATTCTTATTGGAAATACAGAAATAGAACAGAGCTCCATTTGGAATGCTTTTGTATTTTTGTAAGTAATGGAAGATTCTTTTGATTACAGAGACGAAGCGGCACAAAATGGCGAACAGGAAATTGATAAAGTCCTGCGCCCCAAAACACTTAGTGATTTTGCCGGACAACCAACCGTTGTTGAAAATCTTGAAGTATTTGTCCGCGCAGCACAACTAAGAAACGAACCACTAGATCACGTGCTTCTTCATGGACCTCCAGGATTAGGAAAAACAACCTTGGCGAATATCATTGCCAACGAACTTGGCGTTGGATTCAAAGTGACCTCAGGACCTGTCCTCGATAAAGCAGGTGATTTAGCCGGACTTCTAACGAACCTTGGTGTGGGTGACGTTTTGTTCATCGATGAAATCCACCGATTGAGTCCAGTGATCGAAGAATACTTGTACTCCGCCATGGAAGATTACGTAATCGACATCATGCTCGATTCAGGCGCGAATGCACGAAGTATACAGATTAACTTAAATCCGTTTACACTGATCGGTGCCACCACTCGCTCGGGACTACTCACCTCCCCACTCCGAGCTCGATTTGGAATCAACTCACGATTGGAATACTACGATTCAAAAACACTTACATCCATTGTTGAGCGATCTGCACATTTGCTGCACATCGAAATCGATGAATCAGCAGCCTATAAAATCTCTAGCAGAAGCCGCGGAACTCCAAGGATTGCAAATGCACTTCTTCGTCGTGTACGTGACTTTGCGCAAATCAAGGGAAGTGGGAAAATCGATGAGGAAATTACTGAATTTGCATTGAAAGCCTTGAATGTAGACGAAAATGGACTTGACGAAATGGATATTCGAATCTTAAAAGTCATCATCGATAAATTTAGCGGAGGACCCGTTGGACTTTCAACCATTGCTACCGCAATTGGTGAAAATGCAGGGACCTTAGAAGAAGTGTATGAACCATTCTTAATTCAAGAAGGATTTCTCATGAGAACACCTCGAGGAAGAAAAGCTACAGAGAAAACCTATCGTCACCTTGGAAAAGACATTGGCTGGACTCAAGGTGGGCTTTTCTAATCATTCCGATGGTCGATTACAAGCAACTCATCACCCGTAAAGCACACGAACTTGGATTTTTTCATGTTGGATTTTCGACAGCAGACTTTTTAGAAGAAGAAGCCCCGCGATTGGAGTCATGGTTAAACAAAAATCATCACGGTGAAATGTCCTATATGGCCAATCATTTTGATAAACGCTTAGACCCACGATTATTGGTCGATGATGCCAAAACCGTTATTTCGCTGCTGTTCAATTATTATACAGACCAACAACAAAGCGATCCGGAAGCACCGAAAATTTCCAAATATGCTTACGGTGAAGATTACCACTATGTTATAAAGGATAAACTCAAAGAACTACTTGCCTTTATTCAAAGGGAAATCGGCGAGGTAAATGGACGTGGATTTGTAGATTCCGCACCTGTCATGGACAAAGCCTGGGCGAAGAAAGCTGGACTTGGATGGATTGGGAAGAATAGTAATTTAATTCACCCCAAAAAAGGAAGTTTTTTTTTCATTGCTGATTTAATATTGGACTTAAAAATAGAAGCCGATGGTCCCATAAAAGATTATTGCGGAACCTGTACAAAATGCATCGATGCCTGTCCAACAGATGCCATCATTGAACCCTATGTCGTGAATGGATCCAAATGCATTTCCTATTTAACCATCGAATTAAAGGACGAGCTTCTACCCAAAGAATTTGAAGGAAAAATGGATAACTGGATGTTCGGCTGCGATATTTGCCAGGATGTTTGTCCATGGAATCGCTTTTCTGTACTCCACAACGAACAACGATTTATGCCTCATCCAGATTTACTAGACCTTAAAAAACAAGATTGGATGGATCTCCAAGAGGAAGGCTTTCAAATACTTTTTCAAAGAAGTCCAGTGAAACGCACAAAGTTTAAGGGATTAAAAAGAAACATCACCTTCCTTAAAACATCCTAGTTATCCCGCTTACCGTGTTGAAAATTGTAACATGATTGGTGTTTTCATACAACTAAGTTTTTAACTTTGCTACGTATCAGAAAAGTCAGCTCAAACATACATTACCTTAACGAAATAACATGGAACAGAAAAAAGAAGTCATTATCATTGGAGCTGGATTAGTTGGTTCCCTTTGGGCCGT
>JBEDJV010000235.1:0-2941 GCA_041172545.1 Bacteroidota bacterium
TGATTAATCTGCGTAAGCTGTTGGAAGAAAATGAAATAGTCACTCATTTTGCTTAGATGATTTTGAATTCTTTTTCGAGTCTCTACCGGACTTTTCATCCTATTTTGGCTATCTTTGTTGCTTAAAATTACTGGATTGCTATGTTTGAAAATTTAACGGATAAGTTTGAGCGCGCGTTTAAAGTCCTAAAAGGACAAGGACAAATTACAGAAATCAATGTTGCCGAAACACTTAAGGAAGTTCGTCGCGCCTTGTTAGATGCCGATGTGAACTTTAATACGGCGAAACAATTCACGAATACGGTTAAAGAAAAAGCACTCGGACGCGATGTATTAAACGCGGTTTCTCCGGGACAGTTAATGATTAAAATCTGCCACGAAGAATTGGTGGAATTAATGGGTGGAAATGAGTCAGAAATCAATCTGAAAGGAAATCCATCTGTGATCTTGATGTCCGGATTACAAGGTTCAGGAAAAACGACCTTCTCTGGTAAACTAGGGTCATACCTCAAAAATAAAAAAGGAAAAAATGTACTTCTAGTCGCTTGTGACGTGTATCGTCCTGCAGCGATTGACCAATTACATGTTCTTGGAGAGCAATTAGGCATTGAAGTTTATTCGAACCGTGAGGAAAAGAATCCAGTGTCCATTTCAACAGCTGCCATCCAATACGCGAAAAGCAAGTCGTTTAATGTGGTCATCATCGATACGGCTGGACGCTTAGCGGTGGACGAGCAAATGATGAATGAAATTGCACAAGTCAAAGAAGCGGTTCAACCAAACGAAACCTTGTTTGTTGTCGATTCAATGACTGGTCAAGATGCGGTAAATACAGCGAAAGCCTTTAATGACCGAATAAACTTTGATGGTGTTGTTTTAACGAAATTAGATGGTGACACACGCGGTGGAGCTGCCTTATCGATTAAAGAAATCGTCAATAAACCAATTAAATTTGTTGGTACAGGTGAGAAAATGGATGCTCTCGACATCTTTTATCCATCTCGTATGGCAGACCGCATACTTGGTATGGGGGATGTGGTTTCCTTGGTAGAACGTGCGCAAGAGCAATTCGACGAAGAGGAAGCACGCAAATTGCAGAAGAAAATCATGAAAGATCAATTCGACTTCAATGATTTCTTGGCACAATTGCAACAAATCAAAAAAATGGGGAATGTCAAGGACCTCATGGGAATGATTCCTGGAATGGGGAAAGCCATGAAGGATGTGGATGTTCCTGATGATGCGTTCAAAGGTGTTGAGGCCATTATCTTGTCCATGACTCCGAAAGAAAGAGCGAATCCCGCTTTACTGAATAATCCAAGAAAAGCACGTATCGCGAAAGGAAGCGGTACAACTTTGCAGGATGTTAACAAACTTATGAAACAGTTTGAAGATATGCGAAAAATGATGAAAATGATGAGCAATCCACGCAACATGATGGGGATGATGAACAAAATGAAAGGTATGGGCGGAATGCCTGGTATGTAATATGGAGGAATTTGATCTATATCCACAAAAACCGTTGATTGAGAAAGTAAAAATCGAGAGCAACTGGGGATTGACATTTTTTTCTTTAGTTCTTTTTGTTGGGACTTTTCTTTTCTTATTTAAGGACCAAATACGCTTCGTTTTATTTCTTATTTTGGTGTTGTTTATTCATGAGATGGGCCATTTTGTATTCATGAAATTATTCAAATACGAGAATGTCCGCATGTTATTCATCCCATTAATGGGCGCTTTTGTACAGGGAAGCAAGGAAAAGTATTCTCAAAAAGAAAGTTTTTATGTGATATCAGCCGGACCTTTTCCAGGTATTTGGATTGGTTCCGCATTATTGGTGTTTGCTTCGGTCTACCAACAAGAATGGATGTTGGAGCTCAGTTTTCTTTTCTTATTTCTGAATGTCATTAATTTATTTCCCATTGATCCATTGGATGGTGGACAATTATTCAAATTATACGTCAACAAGAAACGCGATCTCTTTCTCATGATGTTTGCGTTGTTTTCGTCCATGCTCATGATTTTTGTCGGGTGGATGATCGACAGCTACATCATTTTAGCTTTTGGGTTTTTAATGGGCTTTAAAGTACGTGGATTTCAGCGTAGTCATCATTTGAGAAAGATTTTGGACGAAAAACAAATTCCATATGAATCCACATATGATGAACTCAGCAATGAACATTACGCAAAAATAAAGGAGGTCCTCATCGAAGAAACACCCGCACTTAAGAAATATTTAGACCTTTCTGAAGAAAATAACGAGGAATTTATGGCTTCACACGTCAATTCAGCCCTTCTCGCTCCTGTTATGAAAGATGCCGGAATGGGATTGAAAGTAATCTTTGTTTGTCTTTGGTTACTTTCCTTGAGTTTCCCCGTCTACTTACTAGCGAGCGATGTATTGGATTTTGGCTGGTACTTTGAAAAACTCTAATGATGTCATTAAAAAAATTGCTTTTCGGTCTAATTCTATTTACCTCTTTCTCTGCAATGAGTCAATGTGAGCAGGTATTTGTTTCCGGTAGAGTTGTCGACACGATGAACAGAGATATGTTCTATAATTTAATGGTGATCAATAAGTCAACTGGACGCGGAGTTTTTGGTCAGCCAAATGGATTTTTCTCGGTCTATGTTCGTCCAGGTGATAAAATTGCCTTATCGACCAAAGGTTATCCTGTTTATGAATTTATTGCCAAAGCGGATGAGGATTGTCAAAACCATATCTACGCCATTATTGAACGCATTCCTCAGGAAATTGAACAAGTGGTTGTGCGTCCCTTAAAATCTCTAGAACAAATAAAAGAGGAGCGTCAAGCGTTATCGCAACGGGAAACACGATTGGTAACTGGAATCAATGTATTGGAAAGTCCTATTACAGCATTGTATCAAGCATTTTCAAAGAAAGAACAGAGCAAGCGATGGATTGCGGAACAGCAATATAA
>JBEDJV010000236.1:0-2939 GCA_041172545.1 Bacteroidota bacterium
CGATGAGTCCCGCGCGTAAATTCCCCAAAAACAACACCAAAACGAAAATGACAATCAATGCACCTTCCATTAAGTTATTCGTTACTGTCGCAATGGCTCGATCTACTAAATTCGTTCGATCAAGATAAACATTCAATTCAACCCCTTCTGGCAAGTTTGACTCAATTTGCGCCATTTTCTCCTTCACTAAATCGATTACCTCCGATGAATTCGCACCTTTTAACATGAGGACAATTCCACCAACAGCTTCACCATCTGTATTGTAAGTTAGTGCACCGTAACGAACAGCCTTTCCAAATTCTACTTTTGCCACATCGCGAATGAATACAGGCATTTCAGACTCAGAATGTTTTACTTGAATGTTCTCAATATCGCTTAAACTTTGAATGAGTCCTTCCGTACGAATGTAAGTCGTCATGGAATTTCGCTCAATATAAGCGCCACCCGTATTTTGATTGTTTCGTTCGATTGCTTGAAAAACGTCGCTTAAGGTGATTCCATTCGATTTCAGTAAAAACGGATCAATGGCGATTTCATAGGTTTTTATGTTTCCACCAAAGCCACTGACATCCGCAACACCTTTTACACCTAGAAGTTGTCGACGAATGATCCAATCTTGAATCGTTCGCAGTTCAGTCGGTGTGTATTTTTTTCCGTATCCCGGTTTCGCTTTCAAAGTATACTGATAGATTTCTCCAAGTCCAGTGCTCAGCGGCGCCAAAAACGGATCTCCGTAACCAGGAGGAATGGAAGCTTTGGCATCTGTCAAGCGCTCCAAGACCTGCTGACGCGCCCAATAAATGTCGGTTTCCTCTGAAAATACAATAGTAACGACACTGAGTCCGAAGCGACTAAACGAACGAATTTCTTCAATTCCTGGTGTTGTCGCCATCGATTGTTCGACTGGAAAGGTCACAAAACGTTCGATGTCCTCCGCCCCTGACGAAGGCGATACGGTAACGATTTGCACTTGATTATTCGTGATGTCTGGAACGGCATCAATGGGTAATTTAGAAAGGGAAAAAAGTCCCCAAACAATGATTCCCAAAGTCAAAACAGCAACAATTAACTTGTTCTGTATCGACCAATGAATGATTCGATTTAACATAAAAAAAGATTGAATGAATTAATTGAAAAAGAGAGCAGTAGAACTGCGTGATCAATTAACCCAATTGAGGCGGATGCCAAATGGAATGAAAGTCATTCGATATAAATGAACTCATTCTGCTGTCGTTGCGATTGTTGTCATTCACCAATTCAATTGGGATGTTCACCACAGGAGAAGGTGTTTCAAATTTCTCGGTGAAATAAACTGCGGTTACTTGAACAGTTGTTTTTAACGGAAGTCCTTTGTGCTCCTTATCAAAATCAGCCAATTGATTGAAATAGTGTTCTTGAATAAAAGAAAGGAGCGTTCCACCTTTTGATTCACTTTGATAGTCCTGGTAATGTTCAATAAAGGCTTTTGCATTCAACAGTTGAATTCCTTGCCAATTTGGAGCAAGGGATAACAGTGAAAAATACAGCATGAACAGAAAACTAATCAATCTCATCTATCAAAGATAGGGTTATTTTGAGGCATCGTTCTATCTAGTTGTTGATTTAACACCTATTTAACAGATAAATACCTGATTTGCGAGCAAAGGGAAAAATCCAATAGACCGCATTGACTTTGCGAATTTCGATTAATTTTAGGGAAAAATTTAAGAAATGAAATTAACCAACGTTTTTATTGTACTCTTTACCATGGTCAGTTGCCAGTTATTCGGACAAGAGTCTGCCATTCACTGCGCAAAAAGAGATCATCGCATTCACCAGACTAAAAGTGCCACATTAAACGTTGGACAAATCGCTGAAACGGAAAAATACGATGTCCATTTCTACCAATTGGATTTAACTATGACAAATGTTTCCACAAGTTTAAGCGGGACAGGAAGTATTCATGCGAAGGCGAAACAGCCGTTGGACAGTGCCTTATTTGAACTGTTCTCGACTTTAAACATTACAGAAATTCGTTTAAACGGAGTCCCGGTTAACTATTCGCGCGTGGCAAGTGCGGTGAAAGTTCCAGTGAATGCAAATACGAATGAAGCATTCATCATTGATGTCGATTACGATGGAACACCACCGACCGCTCAGACGAATCCACTAGGAGGAAGTGGAATGACAGCAGCTGCTTCTCCCTCTTGGGGAAACAAAGTCGTTTGGTCTTTATCCGAACCTTTTTCTGCATTTGAATGGTTTCCATGTAAACAAAGTTTAACAGACAAGGCGGATTCATGTGCTGTTTCCATCACTGTTCCGGATACGTGTAAAGCTGGATCCAACGGTATTTTGGAACATGTTACTCCACTTGGAAATGGTCAAACGCGCTACGACTGGAAACACAGACATCCAATTGATTATTATTTGATTTCCGTTTCTGTAGCCAAGTATGTGGAATACAACGTTTACGCGAATCCGGTTGGCGCTCCGAACCCAATTTTGATACAGAACTTTATTTACGATAATCCGGCAACCTTGCCAAACTTTCAAGCGGAGATCGATGAGACCGCAGATTTTATCGAATTGTACTATGATTTGTATGGACCTTATCCGTTTGAAGATGAGAAATATGGACATTGTATGGCGCCAATTTCCGGTGGAATGGAACACCAAACGATGACCACACAAGGATTTTTCGAAAAAACACTGACTTCACACGAATTAGCACATCAGTGGTGGGGAGACAATGTAACCTGTGCCTCATGGTGCGACATTTGGATCAACGAAGGATTTGCTTCCTACAGTGAATATTTGATGTTAGAAAACCTATATCCTGGTGAACAAGGTCCATTTATGCAACAAGTACACAACAGTGTTATGAACCAAGCTGGCGGCAGCGTTTGGGTTTTAGACAGCTTAAATGAAAGCCGCATTTTCAGTGGTCGATTAACCTA
>JBEDJV010000237.1:0-2937 GCA_041172545.1 Bacteroidota bacterium
GTGATGATCTGAAGAATATCTGATTGAAAATCAAGAAATAGGTTTTTACTCATGTTCATTTTAAGTTCGGTATCGTTTTCATCTATGTCCTTTTTATTTTGAACAAGGGAAGATAAAACGTGCTTTACAAAGCTACAATATTTAACTTTATACCCACGCCATCCTTGGGGAAAAATCCCAGCGTTCGTTTAAGTAAAAATGGATCAACGTAGAGAAACTTATTTAAAAACCGTTCGAGCGAATTTTGGCTTCGACTTTACCGCGGATCAATCGGATGCTATTCATACCTTTTTTGATTTCGTGATGCACGAACATGGACGAAAAGTCTGGCAGTTATCTGGATTTGCCGGTACAGGAAAATCGAGTTTGGTTTCTGCATTGGTGAAAACCTTAAAACAGGAGAAAATAGGTTTCAAATTGCTGGCGCCAACTGGACGCGCAGCGAAAGTATTGTCCAATTTTGCAGGACACCCAGCGAGTACGATTCACAAGCAAATTTACTTTTCCGGAAACGAGTTAACAAATTCAAAAATTACTCCGGCAAAGAATTTGTTTAAGAACACGCTGTTTTTTGTCGATGAGTCTTCCATGATCAGTAACGAGTCGGAATACGAAGGTCCTAATGTCCTTATGGATTTGATGAATTATGTTTTTCAAGGCGTCAATTGTCACTTGGTTTTTATTGGTGACCTCGGACAACTTCCACCCGTTGGTCAGGAGGAGTCGATTGCATTGAACAAGGAAGCATTTGAATCCTTTTTTCCAACAGTGATGGTCTTTTCTAGTCAGTTGCGTGAAGTTGTACGTGTCCAAGAAAATTCTGCCATTCTCAAGAATGCAACCTTTATTCGGTCAAAAGAAAACTTCGAACTTCCGTTGATTACAGAAATTGATGAGCAAAGTACCTTTCGATGTGAAGGTCTTGAATTTCAAGAATGGATTGAACAGTCCTATGATCAAGTAGGAGTGGAGGATACCATCGTTCTCACCCTTTCCAATAAACGCGCGAATCAATGGAACCAGGAAATTCGTCAACGCTTGTTTTACAGAGAGGATGTGCTCGAAAGGGGAGATCTTTTGATGATTGTTAAAAATAATTATTTTTGGTTGGACCCAATTTCTGTGATGGGATTCATTGCGAATGGTGAGTTGGCAAAGGTTGAACGCGTTCGTAAAGTGGAACAGCAGTATGGATTTGAATTTGTTCACCTGGACTTATCTTTTGTCGACTATCCTGAGGTTCCAAGCATTACAGTGATCGTTCATACGGCAAGTCTAACGGAAGAATCTCCCAATTTAAAACGAGAGACCTTAAGTCAATTGTTCTACGCCATTGAAAAGGATTTTTCGGATGAAAAAGTCAAATCAAAAAGGTATCAGAAAATCATGAAGTCACCGTATTTCAATGCTTTGCAGGTGAAATATGCACATGCGGTCACGGTGCACAAAGCCCAAGGTGGACAATGGAAACATGTATACATTGATTATGGATTTATTCCAGAGGAGATGAAGACTAAGAATTACATGCGCTGGTTGTATACATCGGTTACTAGAGCAACGGAAAAGTTGAGTTTTTTAAACTTCCCGAAGGATGCGTTTCGTCAATTAGTCGATTAACAAATTCGCCCAATACCTCAGCGCTTTTCGTTGATGCTTATCCAATAAATCTAATTTCTTTATGGAATGATTTTGGTAAAAGAAACGATCGACTTCAGGTAAGGATTTCTCTAGTAGACGTCCACCACGATTGACCAAAACAGTTTTCATTCCTTCTTCCGAATAGGTCAACCATTGATCCAAATTATTTTGCAAACGCATGTTGTCAACGGCGATAATTTCATCGTTCAGCGCAAGTCCGCCAATGTCTGCTGGTGATCCAGGATAGATAGCAACAATCTGCGCATCGGGTCCTTTTGGAAGGAATTTCATCCCTAATCTTGCTTCCGCATAACTTGAAGAAGGAACTTGATGAATTTCCAATCCAAAATACGTACAGGCGTCCACTAAAATGGATCCATAAGGTTCCGTTCCGAAAACAAATCGATCAAAAAAGTCCTTGAAAGAAATACCACTGACATTTTCAAGTGTCTGTTGGTAATCTTGCCACGTATAGCCAATTCCCTTTTCCGCGAAATTAAAGTACAGTTGTTTCATGACCTCTTGGATCCCATACTGATCTTTCGTTGCTTCTCGAATTTTCATGTCTGTCACAAACGCGAGTAAACATCCTTCGGTATAAATGGAAACCTTTCTGCCCGGTGCTCCTGGTGTGTATCCGTCTAACCATGTGTCAAAAGAAGAATCGCCCACGGAGTAATTAAAACGCGCTGGATTATCAAAGTGTTTCTGAAGTTGTTTGGAAAGTTCCACTAAATATTGGTCCAAACTAAAAACACCACTTCTCAGTAAATATAAATCACCTAAATAGGTGGTTACCCCCTCGTAGACAAATCCAGATACGGAGTAATTTTCTTCTTTGAAATTGTACGGGTGCATTTCTGCGGGACGAATGCTTTTTACATTCCAAACATGGTAGAGTTCGTGCGAGGAAACACCCAGTAATTCTTTGTACAAGGAACCAAAAACATCGTAATTGGGTCCTAGGCTAATCACCGTACTTTCCAAATGTTCTACGCCATGATAAGCTGCATATGGAAGGGTTTGGATCAAAAAGTGGAAATCCTTGACCGGAAATTCCGTAAAGTCCTCGATTTGTGCACGTGTGAATTTTTCAAAATCAACTAAGACCTTTTCCCATTGGATGAACTTTTGATTGTTAAACCAAATATGAAAATGGTGTCCTTTGACTTCGTACGATTCTTTTTGAAGCATTGCAGAACAGATGAATGGACTATCTGCAAGTTTGTCAAAATCAGCCACTCGACAGACATTGTCATCAAAATTCAATGATGATGCAATTTTCCAGTTGGCTGGAAT
>JBEDJV010000238.1:0-2924 GCA_041172545.1 Bacteroidota bacterium
TCTTTCCATTTTTTAAAATAATCGAAGCTTGGATTCAAGCGCGGTCCACCTAAACCAAAAGGTTGAATGAGGGTTGCTACAGATCCCAATGACCACTGAATTTTTTGCTCGCGATTTCGATGGTCGACACCAAACCACAGTATTTTCAGTGCAGTGATTTTATTGAACACTTCATCGATGGAGTCAAGGTATTCTTTTCGATTGAAGAAATCACGGATACTGTCCTTGATGACGATAAAGCGCTGTTCTTCTGGACTAAGACTTGTCTGTCGCGTGTTGGACCAATAGTTTGTATCACGCTCGTATGCTTCTTTTGTCGTAACGGCTAATTCGGTGTTAAAGAACTTCTTACTGAATTCTGGATCGAAGTTGTAATTGGTGAAAAGCGCAGTGGTTTGACAAGCAGACGTTTCGTTCTTGTACTTAACGCCATAACTCAATACTTGTTTATCGAGGACGCACATCGTATCACCGATGTTCGAGTATGTTTGATCAATTTCAAAATGGTCATAAATCAACAGGTTTCCTTTGTTCATTGTTAACTGAAGTTTCTGAACGAGGAACAAGGAGTCAATCACGTAAATGTATCCTTCTAACGTAGTGGTAGCGGTATTTCTTGGGATGATTTTGATTTTACATATGGTCAGTCCATTTTCCACATACGTTTCTTCCAATTTGTATTTGTAAGATAGAATCCCGGGAACGGAAATCGGTGAACTAACCGGTGTTTGATGTAGGTCATCTAAATGCAATAAGTTTTCAAAAAAGTTGAAATTCGATTTTACCGTCGTTGTGTAATAAAGGGATTGATCGGAACCATGCATGGTGTACGCATTTCGTATTTCTTTGACTTTATTACCAGGAGCATAATTGCGTTTCAATTGTACCTCGAGTAGGTTCATGTTGTCTACCCATGCCGGCGCTTTCGGAAGGCTTGCCTCGAGTGGATCTGCGTCTTTTGTTGTTTCTTCAGCCTCGACGTTGTTCTCTTTTTTCTTTTTTTGTTCTTTTTCTTTGATGTCCTTTTGTTCGCTTGCTTTGATGTAAACATCCACGGCATGGGCATGATTCCATGGATTCATGCGGTCTCGGCGCTTCACGACTTCCAGCATGATTTCTCGGCCGATGTTCCCTTTTTTTGTGTTGACCACAATTTCCTTGTAGTCTTGTTCCTTTTCGGGGAATAATTGAATGTCTCGTTGAAGATCGACATTGCTGATAGAGATGTACGTTTCTCGATCTTGATAACCCAATGCAGAGATCACTAAGAAATACTCGCCTGGCATGAGTGAAAGTTCATAGGAACCATCTACAGCAGCAACGGTGCGTTGATCGGCTGTGTTTTTTACATAGATCTTGGCGAATGGAATGGGAGATTTTCGCTCATCCACTACGTTCCCTCGAACAAAATTCTGTGCAGAAAGTCCGTTTGCGAGAAGGATGAATAAAAGGAGCGAGAATAATTTCATATAGTCTTAAGACTTATTTTTTTGTGATTTGTTACAACAGTAAAAATGATTATCCTTCTTTTTCGCTGGATTTATCCTTTAAAAACTGTTGGTGATTTCCAACACGTTTCATCATCCATCGTTTTACGAAGAAAGTTGCCAAAGCAATGAAGGAGAAAACATAATTGGAAGCGTATTTTTCAAATCCTTCTGTAAAGCATAGGTACGTAACCGTTACGAAAGAAACGCTTGCTACTGCTAGCCAGAAGTAGCTCATGATGGTGTTGTATAGGTTCATATTATTTAAATTCTAATTCATTTTCCAATTGGAACTTTCCAACAGGTTTGATTATTTCATATTTACTAAAGTCTTGTTTTGTTCGAATACCTTGTCCAAATAAGGTCCCTTTTGGAGATCGTACCTTGACGAATGATTTCGAATAAATCATGCTGTCTTTTTGATTCCAAAAAAGTGCCTCGGTTTCTAACGTTTGTTTTTTCTGAAAGTTGTAGAGCCTCACCGAATCTTTCACCATCAATGTTCCTTTGGTATTGTTTATTTCTCCGTAAAGGGCGGTTAATTTCGAAACGATTTCTCCTTTTTCATTGAAGAAATGAACTTTTAAACTGTCCTTGATTTTGGTAATTTCCTCTTTTCCACGGAATGTTTCCGCTAATGCTGCAAAAATCTCTACGCGGGCATATCCATCCTCAGCGTAAATCATTTTGAGATTTTTGGTTGTTTCATCGGGCGAATGCGCGTCAAAACTGATGCGTTCTATTGCATCTAAATCATTTTCACAGGAGTTAAATCCTACAAGAAAAAGACTGAGCAAACTGATTAATCCAATTTTCGTTGTCTGAACCACTTGTCAAAATTGGAAGGTGCAAGAATGAAACCTAGATTCACGGAAACAAATTTTTCTTGAATTCCGAAACTTTGATTGCTGGAACGTGTTCCTAAGCTCACACTAAAGTTGACAGAAGACGCGGACATTTGTGCCATGATAGGAAGTCCCAATCCGAAGCTCACAGCAGATTCTTGGTATTGAATTCCATTCTTTGTGTAAGGAAGCGATTGCGTGTAGTAACCAACGCGATAAGTCATCTTTTCTAGTCCTTTCAAAGTGGAAATATTCTCCATTAAACGAGATTCAGGATTGAATTGAGCACCAAAGGAAAGGCGTTGAAAGGAAGTCATTCCAAAGTCTGGAATTAAATCTAGTGCATCGTGTTCAAGTGATCCAAACTGGTAAAGCGACGCCATCAGGCTAAGTTTTGGATGTAATTCTCTTGTTTCTCTTTTCCATTTAGGGAGCAGGACACTGTAATTAAATCCAAGTTGTAAACTCGATGAGTTCAATAAGTGAACGCGACTTCGACTAAATGCGATGGTATCGTAGGTTGAACTTGAATTGATATTCGATGCGGTATAAAATTCATCTTGGTATTCTCCCGTAATGGTTTGATTAGGAA
>JBEDJV010000239.1:0-4384 GCA_041172545.1 Bacteroidota bacterium
AACATACATATTTCCACAGATATCCACGAGAAATGCAGCAGGGGGAAATGTTGATGGATGGACTTCCATTTCCAATTACAGTTGATGCTAAGTTGGTCGTTAAATTTGGATTGAGCTTCAAGATAAACTGACTACTTCCTGGATTGGAATACGGCGCATTGTTAACAGGAAACGTTCCTCCAACCGATTGACCCAACAAGAAAATTTGGTTCAAGCGATCAATTTCCACAAAGAATACTTGGTCGTAGTTAGATGCACCTACATAACTCGCTTTTTGAATACCCGTTCCCGATGGAACTAATTTCACTACAAATCCGTCTGTTTTTCCACCTTGAAAAGCAGCTTGATACGCTCCGCTGGTCCCTGTTAAATTAGTAGAACAAGTTCCTCCGGCAAATACAATCGCGCCAAGAGTATCCAACTTCACCGAATAACACGCATCGGAATTATTTCCACCATAAAAAGAGGAAAACTGTAAACTAGAAAAAGAAGCATTCAATTTAAAAATGACCCCGTCTTGTCCAACTGACTTGTTCGGTTGAAAAGCATTTAAAGTTGGGAAATTAGTCGAACGTGTGCAACTGGCAATGTACACGTTGTTCAACGAATCCAACATGATTTCCCCACGGAATTGATCCCCGTAATTGGTCGTTAAGGAATCATACGCCGCAACAGAATTGTATGGCAATGCTGTTGAACGGTAATTGACTCCGTCATTATCTGAACCGCCTACGTAGGTTGACGCCAATAAATTCTGTCCGTTCGAAGCTATTTTTGAAATGTAAATATCTGTTCCTTGACCGGAAAAGTATACGCCGTTGTACAAGAAATTTGCACCGGACGTTCCACCTCCATGCGTAGTTTGCAACGCTCCCGCAGTTGTTGGGAAATTCGTACTCGAAGTCGCACCAAAAACATAGATGTTATTCAAGGAATCACAAATCAAACTGTGTGCTGTTTCTGTTCCTTGCGTCATGTCTCCGCCACCTAAAAAGGCCGACCAAAGCATGTTGGTTCCGCTTGGATTGTACTTTGTGACAAACACATCTGTAATACCGTACGACCCTGCAATGGAGGTGAAATTCGGTGAAATATCAAAGGAATTGGCGTTTGGAATAGGGAAATTATTCCCGTAAACCATTCCAGCTGAATACGCGGAACCGTCATTTCCGTAAGTCGCTGTCATTCCAAAGTTATCGGACACGGATCCATTGTACGTCGCAAAAACAAGCACCGGATCAATGACCAATGGAAATTCATCATCGTACTTTCCTAATTCATAGCTGTAAATTCCCTCTTGTTCTTGAAACGAACATGAAACAGGAATCTTTTTTCCATCAATAAGTTGGTAGGCAATTGGACGTTGTTCGATGATTTCCCCAATCGCTGTTTTTAATACCAATCGTCCATCTCGAATGCGAACGGAAGTGAATTCACCGGCATAACTCCATCGAATTTCGTTTGGATTGGCTCCCGGCTCGACAAAGAATGAATACTTCGCTCTACGAAGAATGAATACTTCAAGGCATTTTTTTCGCTTTCCCAAAGCAAATGAATGTCCGGGTAAAAATGCTCGTATTCCACCTGGGAATATGCGTGAACGTCATGCGTCCATTTCGTAGAATCGTTGCCAAGAAAGTAATTGTAATAATGTGTAGAACGTCCTTCTTTCATCAGTAATTTGTCCGTTCCCGAGCCAAGAAACTTTTGCTGAATTAAAGCAGATTTCACACTTGGATTTTCTACGTTTTTCAAGTCGTAGTGTGCTTTGTGTAGGTCCGAAAAATCCTGCAATTGAAATAAGATGGAACTGTCCCCTATCCACAATTTTCCACCAGAAACGGAGGACTGAAACTGTACCACAGATGGCCACTGTCCTTTGTTTTCAATAAACTGAATTTCATTATGCGATGTGGATTCATGCAAGTCTTGCGCGGACACTTGACAAAGCGACGCGAACAAGAAAAACACAAAGAAGCAACGTAAATTCAAAACGACTAATTTCATGCTAATTTAATCATTTCATGTCAGATTGAAATTAGGGTGCAAGAATCCCTTGAGAAATCCTTAAATTCGTCCTTCAAACACGAAATATGTCAGAATCACACAACCGTATTTGTCAACTATTTGATATTCAATATCCATTGATTCAAGCTGGAATGATTTGGTGTTCCGGATGGGAATTAGCATCCGCAGTTTCCAACGCTGGTGGACTTGGAATTATTGGGTCAGGTTCAATGTATCCCGAGATTTTGGAAGAACAAGTCCTCAAATGTAAACAAGCGACGAACAAACCCTTCGCTGTCAATTTACCGATGCTTTACCCAGATATCGATAAGCACATTCAAACCATCATCAAACACAAAGTTCCGATTGTTTTTACTTCGGCTGGAAATCCAAAAACATGGACGACGCACTTGCAGGAACATGGAATCAAGGTTGTTCATGTCGTTTCCAGCGTGAAATTTGCTCTGAAGGCACAAGATGCTGGAGTTGATGCGATTGTGGCAGAAGGATTCGAAGCTGGCGGACACAACGGTCGAGATGAAACAACCACGTTTTGTTTGATTCCAATGGTCAAAGACGCAATTCACATTCCATTAATCGCTGCGGGGGGAATTGGAACAGGAAGAGGAATGTTGGCAGCCATGAATCTTGGTGCAGACGCTGTACAAGTGGGAAGTCGCTTTGTCACTTCCGTCGAAAGCAGCGCACATGAAAACTTTAAACAGTACATCGTTGCTAGCAATGAAGGTGACACGATGTTGACACTGAAGGAATTGACACCGGTGCGCTTATTGAAAAACGAATTTTATACAAAATTGCAAGCTGCCTATCAAGCTGGTGCAGATACAGAAAAATTAAGCGAAATACTCGGACGTGGGCGTGCAAAAAAAGGCATGTTCGAAGGAGATTTAGTAGATGGCGAATTGGAAATAGGCCAAGTTGCTGGACTCATTAAAAAAATTATTCCCGCAGGCGAAATTGTTCAAGAAATGATGACTGAATTTCACCTAGCCCTTACGGAACAAAAGAACTATTTATGATTCATTTTGAACGATTTAAATTGGAAAACGGCTTAACAGTTATTTTCCACAAAGAAGCTTCCTCGCCAATGGCAGTTGTCAATTTATTGTACGACTTTGGTGCACGCGATGAAAGCGAAGAAAAAACAGGCTTTGCGCACTTATTCGAGCACTTGATGTTTGGAGGATCGGTGAATATTCCTGATTTCGACGGACCGCTTCAAGCGGCAGGAGGCGAAAGCAACGCTTTTACGAGCAATGACATTACGAATTATTACGATGTCCTTCCAGCACACAACCTCGACACCGCACTTTGGTTAGAAAGTGACCGCATGCTCTCTTTGGCTTTCACTGATAAAAGCTTAGAAGTTCAACGGAATGTCGTAATCGAGGAATTCAAACAACGCTATTTGAATCAACCTTACGGCGATGTATGGTTAGAATTACGTCCATTGGCGTATACAAAACATCCCTACAAATGGGCAACCATTGGGAAAGAAATCAAGCACATTGAGGATGCGAAAATGAGTGACGTGAAAGCGTTTTTCAAAAAGCACTATCATCCATCCAATTGTATTTTGTGTGTCATTGGAAACTTTGAGTTGGATTACGTAAAAGAACGCGTCGATCATTTTTTTGGGTCCATACCGAAAGCCAAGAAATCAGCACGCATTCTTCCTTTGGAACCAGCTCAGGATCGATTTAAATCCAAAACAATCGTGCGAAACGTTCCTGCGGATGCGTTTTACTATGCGTTTAAAATGCCTGAACGAAAACACCCAGGATATTACTTGGCTGATTTATTGAGCGACATCATGGGACGCGAGAAAGTGTCCAAAATGTATGTCGACCTCATCAAGAAACAAAAATTGGTATCCGAAATCAATGCCTACATCACCGGCTCTATGGATGAAGGATTATTTATCATAACCGGAAAATTGAACGAAGGAAAATCCTTTGCTGATTTGGACAAAGAAATCTGGAAAATCATAGCACATTACAAAACGACCTTGATTTCCAAAAAAGAATTGGAGCAAATTAAAATCAAACTTCGCACTGCCAGAGCTTTTCAAGATCAAGGATTATTGAACCGGGCGATGAATTTGTCCTTCTTCGAATTACTAGGAGACGCAAACGGCATCAACCAAGAACAAGAAATCTATCAGTCCATTCAAGCCGAAGACCTACGAACCTTTGCCAAGGAGATGTTCGCAAAGAAAAATGGTGTTTTATTGAAAGTTAAAAAGAAAAAAAATGCTTAATCGTCAAGTTGCCCCCAAACTCACACCCATAAAATCCATCGATTTTTCTGTACCGGAGTCCTTTGAAATTCGTACTGGCGTTCCATTATATTGGAA
>JBEDJV010000240.1:0-3152 GCA_041172545.1 Bacteroidota bacterium
TGAAACGATTCAACGCTGTTATTCAGCGCTGGCACATTCCAAAAGTGTCGTTCCGGTACTTGAGCTGAAAGATTCTTTGCGTTCTATTGATTCCACTGGTTCAAAAATGGTCAATCGAAGTGAATTTAAGCTCGTACATACACCTCAGTGTTTTGACGCAGAAATCCTTAAAAAAGCCTATCAGACGGAATATCATATTGGAATGACCGATGATGCAAGCGTAGTCGAATCCCTCGGAATCGAGCCATTTCTTGTGGAAAGTAATGAAGAGAACATTAAAATTACAACGAATAGCGACCTACTGATAGCGGCCGCATATATGCAACAAAAGAATTCGTAATGATTATTCCACCAAACCTATCGAAAGGTGACTTAATTTACATAACTGCACCTGCCAAAGCCACAGACGCTGCCTCCGTATCTTATACAAAATCTTTTCTCGAATCACACGGATTTCGTGTCTTGTTAAGTAAGCACTGTTTAGGTGTACATCGGTATTTTTCTGGAACAGATGAAGAGAGGACTGCCGATATGCAATTTGGCATCGATCATCCTGATGTCAAAGCCATTTTATGTGCTCGAGGAGGATATGGCTGTGTGCGTATCGTAGACCAAATTAATTGGGCAAATATGCTACGTGAACCACGTTGGATCATTGGATTTAGCGACATCACCGTTTTTCATCACCGATTGATGAAGCTTGGTGTGCAAAGCATTCACGGATCAATGCCTTTAAATTTTGAAAAGAATACACCTGAAGCATTGGAGACCATGTTGGCCATTCTTCAAGGAGAAAAACCAAGAATCGTATGTGAAGCGAATCCTAAAAATCAATCGGGATCGACTGAAGGAATTCTAATGGGCGGAAATTTAAGCATTGTGTTTAGTTTACTGGGGACGGATGACGCGTTGCATTTCGATGGGGGGATTTTGTTTTTAGAAGATTTAGCTGAACAATTATACCACTTGGACCGCATGTTTTTTGCCCTTAAAAAAACGGGTGCATTGGCTAAAATCAAAGGATTAATTATTGGTGGAATGACCGATTTAGAAGATACAGACAATCCAACTGGATTCACCATTGATGAAATTGTGTCCCATCATTTCAAGTATTCAAAGATCCCCATTTGTTATGATTTTCCGATTGGACATTTTGCAGATAACCGATCCGTAATAGTTGGAGCAAAGGTTCAATTGAAGATTGATGAAACAGCGACAGAACTTTCTTATCTAAATTCATTCTAAATAGAAACAAAACTTCTTTTTAATGGTTAGTTAGAAGTAAATTTGCATCACATTAAAGGTTAACAATTATGAGTAACTCTGTATTATTTAAATCATCCATCGCCAAGAAGTATTTTATGGCTTTGACGGGATTGTTCTTGTGTACATTCCTTGTAGGTCACCTACTCGGTAACTTACAACTTATTTTCAAAACCGGTGAAGAAGGACGTCGTGCCTTTAATGAATATGCTTACTTCATGGGGCATAATTTATTCATCCAAGTGTTGTCATACACAACATACATTGCGTTGATTATTCATGCAGTGGATGGAATTATGTTAACAATTCAAAACAGAAAAGCGCGTCCAGTTAAATATGCGTACAGTAATCCAAAAGCAAATTCTGGAACAGCTTCAAGAAACATGGCCATTTTGGGAACGCTTATTTTGGTGTTCATTGCAACGCACATGGCGAATTTCTGGTGGAAAGCAAAAATCACGAAGGAGATTCCTTTGCATTCATTGGTAAAGACTGTTGATTATCCAGTTGGACAAAATCCAGCCACTGGAGAAATGATCACAAAGCCAATTGAAGTGACGCATTACTTAAATACAAATGGTACCTACCAACAATTTAAAGTAAAAGATCCAAGTACTGGTCAAGAACAAAAACTGTTTGAAATTAAAAACAAACATGAATTCTACGACCTTACATCCCATGTAAAAATTGGAGATGGGTACAAAGATTTACATACCGTTGTTATGACTTTCTTTAGTAAAGAAAATTCTAGCGCACTATTTGGCGTCATTTTTTACGTGATTTCCATGATTGTTTTAGGGTATCACTTGTGGCATGGATTTGCATCTGCCTTTCAATCTTTGGGATTGAATCATCCATTGTACACGCCGATCATTAAGAAAATAGGAATGGCCTTCAGCATTGTTGTGCCTTTCTTATTCGCAATTATTCCCGTTATTATTTACAAGTACCATTAGGAAAAACAGGATTATGTCAAAATTAAATTCAAGAATTCCAGAAGGACCAATTGCTGAAAAGTGGACTAACCACAAAAATCACATGAAATTGGTTGCTCCCAACAATCGTCCTAAGATTGACGTTATTGTTGTTGGAACAGGATTAGCCGGAGCATCGGCTGCTGCATCTCTAGGTGAGATGGGATATAATGTAAAAGCATTCTGTTTTCAAGATTCTCCACGTCGTGCCCATTCAATTGCCGCACAAGGAGGGATCAATGCAGCGAAAAATTACCAAAACGATGGTGACTCTGTTTACCGATTGTTTTACGATACCATTAAGGGTGGTGACTACCGTGCTCGTGAAGCAAACGTTCATCGTTTGGCGGAAGTTTCTGGAAATATCATCGACCAATGTGTGGCTCAAGGAGTTCCTTTTGCGCGTGAATATGGCGGACTTCTAGATAACCGTTCATTTGGTGGGACTCAAGTACAACGTACGTTCTATGCAGCGGGTCAAACTGGACAACAATTATTGTTGGGCGCATACTCAGCGTTATCTCGTCAAATTGGATTAGGACGTGTGAAAATGTACCACCGTCATGAAATGATGGACTTGGTAAAAATTGACGGAAAAGCGCGCGGAATTATTGCACGTAATCTAGTTACAGGTGAATTAGAGCGTCATTCAGCACACGCAGTGGTGATTGCAAAGTTCACAAAAGAGGAGCGTTATTCGCAAATCCATGTTATGTACAAATTCACCCAACATGTGTTCCGGTTCATGGAACGAATCAATCTAAATTAACCTTAATGTCTGAGTCCTTAAGAAACTCAGGTCGCATTTGGGTACCTAAGAAAAAAGAAGATGCTGAGGCAATCAGAGCAGGTAAATTGAAACCAACTCAAATTGCTGAAGAAGATAGAGATTACTATTTAGAAAGACGTTACCCT
>JBEDJV010000241.1:0-2879 GCA_041172545.1 Bacteroidota bacterium
GTTCCGCGTGGAAAACTGATCGCTTTGCAATCGATGATCTTTCAGTCGAAGGCGGATTTTAACGCGCATCGCTTGCTGCGAGCCATTGACCACAATTGCCTGCTTTCGAAGTTGGAAAAAGAAGACCAGGCGGATGAGAACGAACGTTTTATGTCCTATGAAGAATGGCGAAACGGCTTTGTCGATTACCCGGAAATCATCGAACGCACCGAAGCCTTGTTTGGACGTTGCCGCGTGAACTTTGAGTTCGGTGATGATGCGAAACCCCAGAATCCGACGACGTATACGGGAAGCATTGAAGGAGATCGTGCCTTGTTGAAGGAATTGTGTGCGGAAGGACTCGATTACCGGTATGGTGTGGTGACGGATGAAATCATCGAACGCATTGAAATGGAGATCGATGTCATTGCGGAAAAGCATTACTTGTCCTATTTTTTAATCACTTGGGACTTTACCTCGTATGCGCGATCCAAAGGATATTTTCATGTCGGACGGGGGAGTGGGGCGAATAGCATCGTGGCGTATTTGCTTCGTATTACGGATGTCGATCCGCTGGAATTAGACTTGTATTTCGAGCGTTTCATCAACCTGTACCGCAAGAATCCACCGGATTTTGACATTGACTTCTCGTGGAAGGACCGCGATGACATTGTGCGCTATTTGTTTGAGCGTTATCCACATACGGCGTGGCTGTGCACGTACAACACCTTCCAGTACCGCGCGACGATTCGGGAATTGGGAAAAGTTTTTGGCTTGCCGAAATCGGAAATCGATTTGTTGAGTAGTGGAAAGTTTCACTTTGACAAGTTGGATCAATTCTCGCGCTTGGTCTTGCGTTACAGTAAGTACATCCAAGGACTGCCTTCGCATTTGAGTGTGCATTCGGGTGGAATTGTGATCAGCGAGCGTCCAATGACCTGGTATTCCGCGACTTTTTTACCGCCGAAAGGCTATCCAACGACGCAATTTTCGATGATGGAAGCGGAAGACGTTGGACTGTACAAGTTTGATATTTTGAGTCAGCGCGGACTCGGGAAAATCCACGATTGCTTGGAAGTGATTGCGTATAATCGTCCTGAGGAACCGCCGCACGACATCCACGATGTGGCACATTTTAAGCAGGATGCGAAAGTTCGTCAGCTGTTGTTGGATGGAAAAGCCCTGGGTTGTTTCTATGTGGAATCCCCGGCGATGCGCATGCTGATGGCGAAATTGAAAGTCGAAACCTACCTCGAATTGGTGGCGGCTAGCTCGATTATTCGTCCAGGAGTGGCTCAGTCGGGAATGATGCGCGAGTACATTTTGCGTCACCGAAATCCAGAGCGACGGAAGGAAGCGCATCCGATTTTGCTCGAGATCATGCCTGAAACGTATGGCGTGATGGTGTATCAGGAAGACGTGATTAAAGTCGCGCACCACTTTGCTGGACTCAGTTTAGCGGAGGCGGATGTCCTGCGGCGTGGAATGTCCGGGAAATTTCGATCGCGGGAGGAATTTTTGCGTGTTCAGGAACAATTTGTCGGCAATTGCACGAAGAAAGGCTATGAGGAAAAATTGACGTTGGATGTTTGGCGTCAGATTGAGAGTTTTGCGGGCTATGCCTTTTCAAAGGGACATTCCGCGTCGTATGCGGTGGAGAGTTATCAGAGTTTGTACTTGAAAGCCCATTATCCTTTGGAATACATGACGGCAACGATCAATAATTTCGGTGGATATTACCGTACAGAGATTTATGTGCACGAAGCGCGGCGTTTTGGCGCAGAGATTCATGCTCCTTCCGTGAATGAAGGATCGTATGAGTGTATGTTGCGTGGGAATGCATTGATTCTTGGTTTCAACTTAGTTGCTGGAATAGAAGCGTCATTGGTGTTTAAGATTTTTGAGGAGCGAAATCGCGCGGGAAAGTTTCGTGATTTCGAAGATTTTGTCCGTCGCGTTCACGTGCCTTTAGAGCAGACATCCTTATTGATTCGCATTGGAGCGCTGCGTGATTTTCCAGAGAAGCGAAAGGAATTGTTGTGGAAGGCGCATTTTCATCACCATAAGAATCCCCAGCGGGAGCGAAGTATTGAATTGTTTGAGGTGCGTTCGCGTCATTTTGAACTGCCGGACTTAGAAGAGCAGGAGCAAGAAGCGTATTTTGAGCAAATGGAATTAATGGGATTTCCCTTGTGTAATCCGTTTCGCTTGCTTCAATCAGTACTTCCGGCGCAGCATGTGAAGGCGGTTGAAATGGAATCGTTATTGGGAATGACCGTTGAATTGTTTGGTTATTTGGTGGCTATCAAACAATCCAAGACTACAAAAGGGGACCTGATGAATTTCGGGACCTTTATCGATGAAAACGGAGATACAATTGATACGGTTCATTTTCCGGAGAGTGTGCGGCGTTTTCCCTTTCACGGCAAAGGAATTTATCGCCTGCGTGGAATTGTAACGGAAGAGTTTTCTTACTATTGTTTGCAAGTAGGGTGGATGCAAAAATTGCCTTTTCAACAGGATGTGCGGTATATGGAATTGTCGTAGAGAAATCTTAACTTCGTAAAAAAAAAAGACACCATGAAAGGCAACATGTATCCATGTTTTTGGTTTGACGGAAAAGCCAAAGAAGCGGCGGAACTTTATTGTTCCTTATTTCCGAATTCAAAAATTACATCCGATTCCGGATTAACCGTCTTTTTTGAATTGAACGGACAAACATTTATGGGATTGAATGGTGGTCCGATGTTCAAACCTACCGAAGCCGTTTCGTATACGATTAACTGCGAAAGTCAAGAAGAAATTGACCATTACTGGAACGGATTAACTGCGAACGGTGGGGAAGAAGGTCATTGCGGTTGGTGCAAGGATCCGTACGGATTTTCATGGCAAGTCATTCC
>JBEDJV010000242.1:0-2873 GCA_041172545.1 Bacteroidota bacterium
GCGTCACTGGGAAAGGCTCTTGCGCGTTGAAAGTCGCCAGCAGTTCAACCGCCCCTTCAAGCATCCAGTTCAGGATGCCCGGACCTTCGTCGCGCAACAGAATCCGGTCCAGATTTGGAATCTTCTGGAATCGCGGATATCTTTAGGATTCCGAAATTCTCCTACGATTTTTACAAAAGTCAAGATTCACCTCTGGATTCATTGCGTGATCCGCGTTTAGAATCGGGTTATAATTTAAGTATTGCTTCTTTCTGGACTCCTGAATCTCCGCTTGATGTGAGCATATTTAGCAACGCAGAGGAAGTGGAATTGTATGTTAATGATTCCTTGATTGGACGTCAAAAATCGACGGTAAATTCATTCAGTGAGCATTTAAATCACCCACCTTTTCATTTTCAAGTTTCGAAGTTTGTCCCCGGATCACTAAAGGCGGTTGGATATGCGAATAATAAAGAAGTTGCATTCCATCAAGTTTTCACACCCGGAATTCCAAATGGAATGAACGTAGATATCGCAACGGAAGGGATTCCAATTTCCAAAGATCAAATGGATATAGTTTTTGTTCGAGCATTCGTGACTTCAAATGAAACACTCGTTCCTACCGCTGAAGAGGAATTCACTTTCAAAATCATCAAAGGTAAAAATGCCACCTTAATAGGTGAGAATCCAGTAAAGTCCGAAGCAGGGATCGCATCGATTCTCATAAAGACAGAAGGATTTCATGATGAAATTTACATTGAAGCAAGTTCTCCCAAATTAGGGACGGTAGTATTCATTTTAACCCCTGAAAAATGATGGATGTACCCAACGGACTCATTCGGGAATTAAGTCTAGACTTCAAAGCGCAGTTTGGAAGGAGTCCTTCCCTACTCGTTTTTGCGCCCGGACGAATCAACGTAATCGGTGAACACATCGACTACAACGATGGCTATGTTTGTCCGGCTGCGATTGATAAATTCATGGGCTTCGCCATTGGACCAGCGAACGGAGATCTTTCGCTTATCACAGCGCTTGACTTGAATGAAGAGTTTCAATTCGACGCGAACGATACATTTCATCCAGAAGCCACACATTGGACCAATTACTTCAAAGGGGTCTTGTCTCAATTTTCCACAGAAAACATTGCTCCTTTTCAGATGTGCTTCAAAAGTAACATTCCGGGCGGAGCGGGACTTTCTTCCTCTGCGGCGCTATCTTGTGGATTTGCCTATGCCTTGAACGAATGGACAAAAGCAGGAAAATCGAAAAAAGAATTAGCGCTTATTGGACAACGAACGGAACATACGTTTGCGGGAGTAAATTGTGGTTTGATGGATCAATTTGCGAGTGTTTTTGGGCAGAAAAATCACTTGCTTTGGATGGATTGTCAAGATTTATCCTTTTCTTACGTCCCTGCGGACTTTGAACCCTATACTTTTTTACTCATCGATTCAAAAGTCAAGCACTCACTTGCAGATTCTGCTTACAATCAGCGTCGTCGTGAGGTAGAAAAAGCGAAGGAATATTTGAAAGCGACTTTTCCGGAAATCACTTCATTTCGAGATGTCAAAGAAGCGCAACTTGAACAAGTCAAAGGTGACATCGGAAAGCTTTCGTTCAATCGAGCATCCTTCGTAATTGCGGAAATTCAACGAGTGAAAGATGCGATGAAAGCCATGGAGGAACAGCGATTCGAATACTTAGGGTCTTTACTCAATGAAACGCATCACGGACTTTCAGCATTGTACGAAGTCAGCTGTGCGGAATTGGATTTTCTTCAAGCACAGTCGCTTACATGTGGCGGTGTACTCGGCTCACGCATGATGGGTGGTGGATTTGGTGGTTGTTTGTTGATCTTGATTCACCAAGATGACGTTCAATCCGCCATCACACAACTTTCGAAACAGTATTTAGCAAAATTCGGCATTGAGCCAGCGGCTTATCCAGTGAAAATCGGACAAGGCATTCAACACATGAATTGGCATGAACAAGTTTGATCAAAATATCCATCCGCATCGACGATACAATCCACTTTTAGACGAATGGATACTCGTTTCTCCACAACGCGCTTTGCGACCGTGGCAAGGTCAAACGGAAAATGTGATTGAGGAAAAGCGTCCAACTCACGACGAAAACTGTTATTTGTGTCCAGGAAATGAACGTTCTAATGGAACTCAAAATGAATCCTTTACATCGACCTATGTGTTTGAAAACGATTTTTCTGCATTGATGAAAGAGCCTGTTGATCAATTAGATACTGAATCAAGTTTCTTTCAACGTAAAGCAGAGCGAGGAATCAATAAAGTGGTGTGTTTTTCACCCAATCACTCTTTGACATTGGCAGAAATGTCTACTAAAGAATTGCAGTCCATCATCGAAACTTGGACGAATGAATACGAATCACTCGGTTCTTTGGATTACATCAATCATGTCCAAATTTTTGAAAACAAAGGAAGTGTGATGGGATGCAGCAATCCGCATCCTCACGGACAAATATGGGCACAGTCCTCCCTACCCACTCAGGTGGCGAAAACGCAGAAGCAATTGCATTCTTATTTTGAAGAAAAGGGTAATCCACTGTTGTTAGATTACGTGAAACAAGAAGAAAGTCAACAGGAACGGATCATTGCGGAGAACGAACACTTTATTGCATTAGTGCCATTCTGGGCAACTTGGCCTTTTGAAACGATGATCGTGAGTAAATTTCCGTGTGAGAACTTGTTACAGTTGAAAAGCGATCATCAGCTGAGTTTCGCACAAATGATTCAAAGCGTGACCGTGAAATACGATAACCTTTTTCAGTGTTCGTTTCCCTATTCTGCAGGAATTCATCAAGCGCCGACGGATGGAAAAGCGCATCCGGAATGGACGCTTCACATGCATTTTTATCCACC
>JBEDJV010000243.1:0-3254 GCA_041172545.1 Bacteroidota bacterium
CAAGATAAAACGGAATTGAAAATGAACATCGGTAAAATCCCACAAATCTTGTTGGATAATACTGACCGAAATCGCACATCTCCATTTGCATTTACCGGGAATAAATTTGAATTCCGTGCAGTTGGATCAGCGGCAAACTGTGGATCGGCAATGATTGTATTGAATACGATTATGGCGAAACAACTTCGCGTATTCAAAATTGCCGTAGATGCACGCATTGAAAAAGGCGAAAGCAAGGACGAAGCAATCTTGAAAGAATTGCAAGCGATGATTAAAAACTCGAAGAAAATTCGTTTCGAAGGAAATGGTTATGGCGACGAGTGGGTAATCGAAGCAGAGAAACGTGGATTAGCTAATTTGAAAGATACACCTCGTGCATTGCAAATCTGGCACGATAAAAACGTAGCAAAGTTATTTGAGGAAATGGGTGTCCTTTCTCCTCGTGAGTTGGATGCACGTCGTGAGATTGAATTCGAAAACTATGTATTGAAAATTCAAATCGAGTCTCGTTTGATGGGTGACTTAATCCAAAACAACTTCATTCCTGCTTCAGTGGAATATCAAAACAAATTGATTGCAAATGTTCAGGGATTGATGAGTATTTTGGGAGATAAAGCTGGTAAAGCGGCATCTAAGGCGCAAATCGAAATCATCGAGAAAATTAGCACGCACATGAATAAAATGAAGGCAGCTTCTGATGCGATGTTGGAGCAACGTAAAATCGCTAATAAATTGGAGCATGCTGAAGATAAAGCATTAGCTTACTGTGACAACGTAAAATCACACTTTGATGAAATTCGTTACCATGCTGATAAACTAGAGTTGTTAGTGGAGGACGAACTTTGGCCATTGCCGAAATTCAGAGAAATGTTGTTTACACGATAAAAAACGAAAATCCCCTGACGATTCTGCCAGGGGATTTTTTTTGCTTAAAAAAATGGACCATTAACTTAGGCAGCTACCTCAAGGGTTTTTGTCAACACACTTTTTTTCAGTGCATTTATTTTTCCAGTGACCATTTCTAAGTGGATTCTGAATTCCATGCAATGCTCCGGAGTTAAATACCCCAGGTCTCGGGCAATCAATGCTTGGTTTAACAATTCCATTCCAGCAGAATACGCTAGCTGGTAAAACACCACTTGCTCTTTCCGAGGAACAGGACCGCTCCCCAAAGAAATGTTACTCACGATGTCAATACTAGATTGCTTCATCCAATTTGAGAGTCCGAAACGCTCTGATGTTGGAAATTTTTTTGTCGCTGTGTAGGTCAGTAGGACTAATGCATGCGCATCTTTCCAAACTTCCAGCTTTTCAAATGAAAAAAGGTACGTTTTCATAATTAATGATTTAAAGTTTCAGTAAATACGGCGAAAGCGTTTTTTTTATTTTTGAGCAAATAGACTTAAACGATTTTAATCGTTTTGTGCTGAGCTAGGACTATTCTTGTCCGTAAACAACAACTGTTTTTAGCAATTCGTGCAACACATTTTTTTTCGGTTTAAACGTGATCACCATTCCATTTTTAGAACTTTTCACTTCTTTGGTGCCGTCGAATAACTCTTTGCTTGCGCGAAACGCCGGAATCATGTCTAAAACAAGTCCAGCCCAACCGGTATTTTTAATGCTCGTTAATCGTCCCAAATCACCTGTGCAAAGGAATCCAGTTTGACAGCGGGTGATGCTAGGATTGCCATTCGGACAAAATTGGGCTTTATTGGAACAGATGTACAGTGTTTTGGGACTGGTTCGTTTGAAGAAAATCTCCTGACTTCCCATTTTTACGACATTTTCTTTCCATTCTAAGGTATCAAAAACGGACTGAGCGGTATGCAAGGCTTTTTCCATCGATGAAGGATTTTCGTATTGTAACAATACTTCAAAGGAAGGAGCAAATGGAAATTGTTGGTCCTCTGTTAATTTTCCCCCGTCGTAATTCAAAGAAATTCGATCTAAGGAAAGGAACAAGCAGCGCAAGGAGAATTCCTTGGGAATCGATGAAAGAACTTTGGAAGGAAATTGATTGCTGTAATGAAAGTAGCGTGGACTTAAGATTAAGGTTTGATTCGTTTTTAGTTCGGATGATTCATAACTCAGTTCTTCCTTATTCCATTGAATCGTTCCTTCGGATAATTCACCGTTTAGTCCCTGGTGTACAATAAACTGTCCGGGAAGGATGTTCCTTGTTTTCCATTCAACATGTGTCAAAATCCACGAAGCTTGCTTTTTTGATAAAGGTCCGGATGGCGCATAGAACACGTCTTTCCCGAATTGAACATAGTGTTCACCGACTTTTTTCTTGTCACTTGCAGTTTTCGAGCGAAAGTGAATCAATGGACCTTTGAAAAAATCAGATTGAATCATGAGTACACTCATGGCTTGGTTTAGGTCCATTTGAACATCATCCAAGGTGTTTTTTGATTGTTTGGATGAGGTAAGTTGATGAAGGTCATTTAGAAACGCTTGATTTTTAACCTCAAACAATTCAGTCGAAATGAGTTCCTTTATTAAATTTAAGGGATGTGCGCTCAGTTCGAAACGAGTGTCTCGGATCATGGGAATGCGTTGGTCAGCACTCGGTTTAATCGAGATGGACATCGAAAATTGAACTGTTAAAATAAACAGAAATCCTAGGGCTAGGACAAACACTATTTCTTTGATGCGATTCATTTCTGCTGTAAAGATAAATGAAAGATGATTTGTTTATCTTTGAACATGCGAATAATAGTACGATTTATTTTTTGGGTGACTGGATGGAAGCTCGATCAACGAGTTCCAAGCGACATTAAGAAATGTGTCATAGCGGTAGGTCCTCACACCTCCAATTGGGATTTTGTCCTCGGTAGAATGGCCTTTATTTCAAGGTCGTTACTTGGTGAAAAAAGAACTTTTTTTCCCACCCTTGGGTTGGTTTCTCAAAGCCATTGGGTGCATTCCAGTCGATCGAAAAAAGAGAAACAATTTAACGGATACCGCTTTAAAGTACTTTGAGGAAAATGAAACGATGTTCATCGTCTTTTCGCCAGAAGGAACCCGCAGTTATAATCCAAACTGGAAAAAAGGATTTTACCATGTTGCTCAAAAAGCAGGTGTCCCGATTTACATTTGCTACATCGATTTCAAAACAAAAACAGGTGGATTCGATCAGTTGTTTTATCCAACCGGCGATGTCGATGCGGATATTAAGTACATTAAAAGTGTCTTGAGTAAGTATGAGGGAAAATTTCCGGAAAAAGGGATATTTTAATGTGCCAATG
>JBEDJV010000244.1:0-3147 GCA_041172545.1 Bacteroidota bacterium
ATTTACTCAATTTTGATGAGAAGGAAAAAAGTGGATTCATCCACTTAATTCGCTAATTTAAAATTCGAGCTTCGTTACCAAATTGTCGGTAAGAGACAATCACAGAAAGTGTTGCAAGAAGTAGCATGATTCCTAGGCTGATGCAATAATATCCTACGGATAAGGTTCCCGCAATCAATTCTTTTGTAGAAAGAACAATGTTCACAACAGGAATAGCTGCTGTTAGCGCATTTAACTCAATTCCCGGAAAGAAACCAATCATGGCAGGGAGAACCATCACAAAGTTCAGTGGAGTAATGATGCTTTGCGCTTCCTTAAATGATTTTGCATATACAGCGATAGGAATCATCGCTCCGGCGAAAAAGACGACTAGAGGGAAAAGTAAACTGAACATGGATAAACGATGGGGTTAATATTCCATGGACGATGTCTAAAATCTCTTGGTTGTGAACGATGTCTAAAAACTCAATGGAAACAAATAGTCCCAAGAGTGCGCAACTTGCGGCAAGCATGCCAGATGTGACAACAACCATCATTTTACCGACTAAAATCTGCCATCTAGAGACAGGAGTCGTCAATAAGGTTTCGATCGTTCCGCGTTCTTTTTCCCCTGTAAACAAATCAATTGCCGGATACATACAACCGATAAATCCAAAAGCAATAAAAATGTAGGGCAAAAATCCACCCGCTAATTTTCCAATCATCTTTTTATCACTGGCGCAATTCTGGTAAACGGGAACCAAAGGATGCAGTTTTTCTGCATCTACGCCAAGCTCTTTTAATCTGGCAGATTCGGCTCTGTCTGAAATGTAATTCATGTAGGATTCTGCTCGTTCTTGACGGCCAACTGAAGAGGCGTCAAATAACCACGTTAAAGGAATGGTTTTTTTTGTTCGTGCCAATTCCGCTTCGTTTTTAGGGACAATGAGTCCAAGTTGAATTTCTCCCTGTTCGATGGCTGTTTTCAGTGCACCAGAATCTTCAAAGTTTTCCAATTCCTTTTTCCCTAATCCATCGGGCATTTCTTCCAGTTGATTCCAATATTTCGCGCCCAAATCACCCCAAACACCAATTTTCAATTTCTCCTCACTTGCTTTTTTTTCAAAAGAAGAGGAAACATTGACAAATAGTGTGAGAGTGATCGGGAAAACCAAGAGTGGAATGAGCAACATTGTGCGCATCGTTCGTTTGTCTCTCAGTGTATCGATTAGTTCTTTTTTGAATATGGTAAAGATCATTTGTAATGAATTAGCGTTGAACAATACGGATAAATTCTTCGGTTAGATTACTTGCTTCCATATTTTGACGGAAATCCAACATCGTTCCATTGTGTTTAAGTTGTCCTTTGTGAACAATCGCCAAATCGTCGCAAAGCAAATCAACTTCACTCATGATGTGACTTGAGAAAATAACCGTTTTTCCTTGGTCTTTGCAATCGCGAATAAGTTTAATGATATTTTCAGCGGTAATCACATCGAGTCCGCTGGTTGGCTCATCGAAAATCACTACTTCAGGATTATGAATCATCGTGCGACAAATGGAGACCTTTTGTTTCATTCCGGTACTTAACTTTCCGATGCGTTTTTGAAGAAAGTCGTTCATATTCAATAAATCGAATAAGTACTTTTTTCGTTCTTCTTTTTCTTTGGATGGCACTTGGTATAAAGCGGCGAAATAATCAATGATTTCAAGTGGTGTCAATCGTGCATAAAGTCCAGTGGAACCTGTAAGGAATCCAATTTTAGCACGCGCTTCTTGCGGATATTTCACGGCATCTATTCCAGCAATTTCGATGTCCCCAGAAGTAGGGGAAAGGATCGTAGATAACATGCGAAGCGTCGTTGTTTTTCCCGCCCCATTAGGTCCAAGTAATGAAAATACTTTCCCAGGATGACATTCAAAACTGAGGTCATCAACAGCAAGGGCTTTATCTGCTGATGTATTCAGTTCTTTCTTTTGTTGACGACTGAGTTCAAATTCCTTTCGGAGGTGTGATACTTTGATCATAGAAATAGAATTACATTACGAGGACGAATAGCCAATAATGATGTTACTTCAGAATGCGTTCATCCTTTAAAATGGCTTTGTTTTTGTTGGCAAGTTGTCCACACGCGGCATCAATGTCCTTTCCTCGGCTACGTCTTACATTCACGATGAGGTTTTTCGACTCTAAAAAAGAAGCGAATGCATCTACTTTTCGTGCGTCTGCTTGTTGGAACTCACCATTTTCGATTGGATTGTATTCAATAATATTGATTTTACACGGGACACATTTGGCAAAGTTTGCTAGTTCGCGCGCATCGTCAATTTCATCGTTAAAATCTTTGAAAATGATGTATTCAAAGGTGACTCTTGATCCTGTTTTTTCATGGAAATATTCCAAGGCCTCTGATAATTCAGAGAGGTTGTTGGACTCGTTGATCTCCATGATTTTATCACGTTTATTATCATTAGCTGCGTGGAGTGAAAGAGCCAAATTGAATTTGACATCATCATCGCCAAGTTTTCGAATCATTTTGGCAATTCCGGCAGTTGATACAGTAATTCGTTTTGGTGAAATACCTAGTCCATCCTCGCTGCATAAACGGTCGATGGATTGCAGCACATTTTTATAATTCAAAAGCGGCTCACCCATTCCCATATAGACAATATTTGTCAGGTTTTGTCCATAGCGTTCCTCCGCTTGATTTTTCAAGTAGACAACCTGATCAACGATTTCTCCAGCACTTAAATTTCGAAGTAACTTCAATCTTCCGGTGGCGCAAAACGTACACGACAAGCTGCATCCAACTTGTGAAGAGATACATGCGGTGGTTCGGGATTTTGTTGGAATGAGTACTCCTTCTACCACTTTTCCTTCTTCAATTGTAAAAGCACATTTGATGGTTTTATCGGTGCTGATCTGCTGGTCCTGCAGTTGAATATGATCAATGAAATAATGTTGTTGCAACATCTCCCTGAGTTCTTTACTCAGATTCGTCATTTCCTCGAAGGAAGCCGCATTTTTTTTCCATAGCCATTCATAGACTTGTTTGGCACGAAACGATTTTTCATTTCGCTCAACAAATTCACCCTGAAGTTCCTTCAAGGATAAATTCCGAATATTGCTCAGTCCTTGAGGCATGTATGTGAAAGTAGATTAACGGT
>JBEDJV010000244.1:3159-4701 GCA_041172545.1 Bacteroidota bacterium
GTTCATTAGCCGGGATAGCAGGTGTTAAGATTCCAGCGCGACTAGGTTCGCTCATGGAAAGTTTGATTTCATCTGAATCTAAGTTGTTCAACATTTCCATCAAGAAACGTGAATTGAATCCAATTTCTAAATCATCACCGTCGTAGTTACATGTCAAACGCTCACTTGCTTCGTTGGCAAAGTCAATGTCTTCAGCGAACAAAGAAAGTTCAGATCCAGCTAACTTCAATTTAATTTGATGTGTTGTTTTATTGGAAAAAATCGACACACGTTTGATAGAAGAAAGCAATTGGGAGCGATCAATTGTTAGAACATTTGGATTTTCTTTTGGAATCACTGCTTCGTAATTCGGATATTTTCCGTCGATTAAGCGACAAACTAAAATCAAGTCATTAAACGTAAAAACGGCATTGGATTCGTTGTATTCTAATAAAACCGCTTCATCACCACGAAGATTCGATTTTAACATGTTCAATGGTTTCTTTGGAAGAATGAAAGCTGAACTTCCGCTAGCTTCTGCATCCGTTCTTCTGAAACGAACAAGTTTGTGTGCATCTGTAGCTACAAACGTGATTTCACTTGCGGAGAACTGACAGAATACTCCGCTCATTACTGGACGAAGGTCGTCGTTTCCAGAAGCAAATAATGTTTTATTGATGGCACGAGAAAGAAGATCTCCAGATAACTTAATGGCGCTTTTTCCCGCTAATTCAGGAATTTTAGGAAATTCATCTCCGTTGAACCCAACCATTCTAGATTTCCCATTGTCGTAAGCAATTTCAATTTGGTAATTACTTGGATTAACCTTAAACGTACATGGTTGGTCTGGTAAGCTTTTTAATACATCCAACAATAATTTGGCAGGAATGGCAATTTTACCATCTTCCTCCGAATGAACGTCCAATTTGGTCACCATAGTTGTTTCCAAATCTGAAGCAGATGCTGTCAGTTGTCCATTGGTGATTTCAAAAAGAAAGTTATCTAAAATCGGCAAGGTATTGCTTGTATTCAGTACGCCTGAAATACTTTGTAGATGTTTTAATAAACTTGTGCTAGAGGCAATGAAATTCATACTCATTAATTTAGATACAAATTTAATAAATCAAACGAGATGATAAACAATGCAGAACGTGAAAACCGATTCTTTCTTTAAATTAACCTTTAATCATCTGATTGAACTCAGACACGAAGGAACTTGGGTCGTCTGGAGTGAGAACAATCGCTCTTCCATTTGAACGCTCAATGACCACAAATTGATTGCGTCGACTTGCATACCAGATCATGGTTCCATAACGGCTATTTCGAAACAAACCGAAGTATCCGAACAATCCTCCAACACCGAAAACGCGCATGGACCATTTCAATTCCTCTTTCGATACGATAGTTACGGTTTGAATTCCTTCTGTTCCGTAAAACTTATTTCGAAATGGACGGTAAATGACTAATTGTCCGTCTTGAACAGAGTAAGCTCTCGGGCTAAACCCAAAGGTAAGAAGGAGCATAATGATGAATGCAAACGGCATGACGTAAAAGGGTGCAGGT
>JBEDJV010000245.1:0-2841 GCA_041172545.1 Bacteroidota bacterium
CAAATGGAATTCAACGACAGCGATAATCGTTTATTCATTATTCAATCGTTCCATCCTGTATTTACTCCGAAAAGATACCGCAATTGGTTTGGACAATTACTCGAACATTCGCCGTACTGTGAACGCGATATTCGTCGTCCACATGAATTGGAAACGCACAACGAAGAAGGGGATTTCTTGATTCGCATCAAAAAACAAGATGTGCTTTACGATTATGTGTACGCACATCATCCATTTAATGTCGTAGGGTGGGATGGCTACAATTTTCCGTATGCTTTTTCCATTCACGATTTTGAACCGATTACGGGACGTGTGCATTTACCACCGCCAATTCACCAGACTTTTGAAACAAGTGCATTTGTCATCTGTTCCTTTGTTCCGCGTTTGTATGATTACCATCCGGATTCCATTCCAGCTCCTTACAACCACAGTAACATCGACTCCGATGAGGTATTGTACTATGTTGATGGTGACTTTATGAGCCGAAACAATATTGAAAAAGGACAAATTACCTTGCATCCATCTGGAATTCCACATGGACCGCACCCAGGTGCTTATGAACGATCCATTGGTAAAACAGAAACCCAAGAGCTGGCAGTAATGATCGATACCTTCAAACCATTAAAATTGACCAAACGCGCGATGGAAATGGAATTGCCGGAATATGTGAAGTCTTGGATCCACTAAGTCCTGAATTTTCGATAATATTGCAAAGAATTAGAAATTATGTCAACAGAAATAAAAAATTTAAAAGACCTACAAAACGTAGAATATAGTTTGGAGAAGTTATTCCCCGAAGCGGAGGATTTCCTTCCATTGTTAGGAACAGACTACGTAGAATTATATGTTGGAAACGCCAAACAATCTGCATTGTACTACAAAACGGCGTTTGGATTTCAATCAGAAGCATACGCAGGATTAGAAACGGGATTGAAAGACCGTGTTTCTTATGTGTTGAAACAAGATAAAATCCGATTGGTCTTAACAACCCCTTTAACATCGGATAGTCCAATCAATGAACACCTCCAAAAACACGGTGATGGTGTGAAAGTAATCGCACTTTGGGTGGAGGATGCAACGAATGCATTCGAAGAAACAACCAAACGTGGAGCGCGTCCATTTATGGAGCCGACCGTAGAGGAAGATGAACATGGACAGGTGATTCGTTCTGGAATTTATACTTATGGTGAAACAGTTCACATTTTTGTGGAGCGTAAAAACTACCAAGGAATTTTCCTTCCAGGATTCCGTAAATGGGAATCGCATTACAATCCAGAGCCAACAGGCTTAAAATTCATCGACCATATGGTTGGAAATGTGGATTGGAATGAAATGAATACCTGGTGTGAGTTCTACAAAAAAGTAATGGGCTTTGCACAAATCATTTCCTTCGACGACAACGATATTTCTACAGAATATACGGCTTTGATGTCCAAAGTAATGTCAAATGGAAATGGACGCATCAAATTCCCAATCAACGAACCAGCTGAGGGAAAAAAGAAATCGCAGATTGAAGAATACATTGATTTTTACAATGGGGCAGGTGTTCAACACATTGCTGTTGCCACAAACGATATCGTAGCAACGGTTTCCGCGATGCGCGACCGTGGTGTAGAATTCTTGTATGTTCCAGATACATATTACGATGACTTACTCGAGCGAGTAGGTGATATAGAAGAAGATGTGGAAGTATTGAAACAACACGGAATCTTAATCGACCGTGACGAAGAAGGATACTTGCTACAATTGTTTACGAAACCAGTAGTGGATCGACCGACCATGTTCTTTGAAATCATTCAACGAAAAGGAGCACAGTCTTTCGGTAAAGGAAACTTTAAAGCATTGTTTGAGTCCATCGAAAGAGAACAAGAAAACAGAGGGACTTTATAAAAGTCTAAAAAAAATAAACAGAAAGCCGGTCAGTGTTGATCGGCTTTTTTTATGGACTAATGATTTGCCTTGGCTAATACATCCAGAATTTCCTGTTGAATCGAGCGTGTTTGATCCTCGTTGTACGCGTTTTGAATTCGTTCTACTAATGCAGCGTGATCAGTGATTCCTTCCGCTTTGGTATCGTTGACAACTTGTTGAATGGTTGCCGGTCTTGGACCCCAAACAAAAATTTCTCGTCCATTTTGATCCAAACAAATTAACTTCGGAATGGAACGTCCACCATTCGTCAAATAGTGATCCATGATGTCTAGGTGTTCATCCCGCAAAATAATTTGAAGGTCAATGTATTCACTTTCTGATGCAATTTTACCTAGAACCGGAACAATTTGTGCAGCATCGCCACACCACGCTTCACTGATTAATACCCAAGTCATCGGTTCTTGAATACGCGCAATCTGGTTTTTTAGTTCTTCCTGTAAAACCGTCGTTTTTTCGATGCGTTTCATCCGTTTTGCGTTTAACGCTGTATAATGGATCAGGTCTTCACGTTGATCTGGACCTGAAGTTTTTCCGTCTGTAACACATGCTTGTACCAATTCTTTGTAGGATTCGAACGAATAACTGTTCGTCAATTGGCTTACTGGAATGTTGCTTAACTTTCTCATCGATATGTTGGTGTTTTATCTTGGCCTGAAAGTTACGAGTAAAATGGAAAATGAACGAAATCATTGGTCACATCACAAATTTTTTTTTAAATTTTTCAAATCACTTGTTCCGATGATTACCATAATTAAATAAGATTTAATATATTTGCACCGACGTAAAACGGAGAATGTAGCTCAGTTGGTTAGAGCGCTGGTTTGTGGTACCAGAGGTCGCGGGTTCGAGACCCGTCTTTCTCCCTCGTTTTAAGGCTGTAGGAAACTACAGCCTTTTTTTATTTCATTC
>JBEDJV010000246.1:0-2835 GCA_041172545.1 Bacteroidota bacterium
TACCCTATCACTTAGCCAAGAAATCAAAAAAAACGAAACGTTTGAAAGCAAAGTTTTCAATTTCAAGGAGGCTAGTAAACGAATCAATACGCATGTGATGATGCCCAATGAGATTTTCTCTTTTTGGCACATCATTGGGAATCCCGAAAGACAATTTCAAAAAGGGAGAACAATCCAGAATGGAAAAATAATCGAAGAAGTCGGCGGTGGACTCTGTCAAGTATCAGGCATCATCTATCACATGAGTTTGATTGGCGGATTAAAAGTAATAGAACGTTACAATCACTCCGTTGATATTTATTCGGAAGAATCCCGGTTTTGTCCTTTGGGTACCGATGCGACGATTGTTTATGGTTATAAGGATTTGAGAATTCAAAACACGTATGCTTTTCCTATAAAGTTTCAGTTGGAAGTACAACAAGACACCTTGCACGTGAAACTATTAAGTACCTTCAAATTGGAAGAAAACAAACTCATCATCAACATTGAAAATAGCGAAAACGGAAGAAAAGTGCAGTTGTTTAATGAAGACCATCAGTTATTGAGTACCTCAAACTACAAAATCATTCCAGAATTAATCTCTTGATAGATTTGACTACTTTTGAGTAATTGATAAATTCAAAAAACATGAACGAAGACTTACAATTTTTCTGGGGAATGGGAATCCTTTTTGGACTCGTAATGCTCTTTTCAAAACCACCGATTGGATGGAAATATTTTCACGGAATTATTTTCCTTAGTTATTTTGTTTACACTTTTTGGGAGATGAATGATTCCTATTCAATCAAACACGGAGGAGGATATAAGGGAATCATCGTTGCAGCATTCACGACATTACACATCATTATCTACTTAATTGGGAAGGTGATTTTTGGTTTTATCAGACGTCAGAATCGTAAAACGGAAGAACTCAGAGCGCTTTATCAGAGCGAGAATGAGAAAGAGAGCGGGAAACAGAAAGAGAGCGAGAACTTATCTTAATTTAGTTTTACAGGCGTTAGCGACGCAATCTTTACAGTGTTTTTAGCAAATTTAAAGGGAATGATCGTGTCACACATCGGAAAATCATAAGGAACATGCACATAGAACTTTCCTTTGCGTAGGATAAAATTCATTTGATTTAAATCAGGCTTTGTACAACGACGCATACTTCTTGTTTCCAATTCAGCAGCTAAGTCCTTTTTAAAATCGGCATGCGCTTCAAATTTCACGTTGAAAATAGAGTCGTGTTTCAGGAAATACGTTTGAACTTCATTGAATTGAAAGTTTTTATTTCCCATTGGACATTTTACTTTCACCAATTTAGATAAACAAAATAAGCTTTTACTAAAATGCTCGACTTTGTAGGTAACGTTTAAATTTTCTTGTTCTGTACAGAAGACTCCAATGGTATCGCGCTCAACCAAGTGTTTGATGAGTGAATTGAATGGTTTTGATGAAAATTTTGGATAACTCAACTGTATGCTATTCAATTGCACCGACTTTTGCTCAAAAGGAAGTTGTACTTCTCCGAATGAACTAGAAACCAATGCTAAACGTCCATTTTCCGCTGTACGATCCGTATTGCACGACCATAACAAACAAACAAGGATAAACGGAACCAAAAACTTCATGTAAGCTTATTTTTGAGTGGAAACTACTTGTCCATACAAATCGTAATGATCTGCACTTGTAATTAAAATACGTTCAAAATCTCCCAATCGAACAAAAGATTCCGATTTTTTAATCAATACTTCGTTGTCTACTTCTGGAGAATCAAATTCGGTACGTCCGATAAAATAGTCCCCTTCTACTCTATCGAATAGAACTTTAAACTCCTTACCAACTTTTTGCTGATTGAGCTCATAACTGATTCCAGACTGTAATTCCATGATTTCATCCGCACGTTTTTTCTTCGTTTTCGCGCTAACGTCATCTGTGAATTGATAAGCATGGGTATTTTCTTCATGAGAATAGGTAAAAATACCAAGTCGATCGAAACGACTCTTCTCCACGAATTCGTACATTTCTTTATATTCTGCCGCTGTTTCACCAGGATATCCAGCTATCAATGTTGTTCTAAGTGCAATTCCTGGCACCTTTTGACGGATGGTTTGAATCAATTCTTCGGTCTTTTCGCGGGTGATTCCACGACGCATCGCTTGTAAAATTTTCGTTGAGCCATGTTGCAACGGCATATCCAAGTACTTACAAACGTTATCGCGCTCATTCATAACATCTAAAACATCCATCGGGAATCCAGAAGGATAAGCGTAATGCAAACGAATCCATTCAATTCCTTCCACATCAGAAAGTCGTTTAATTAAATCCGAAAGTGCGCGTTTTTTGTATAGATCTAATCCGTAATACGTTAAATCTTGTGCAATGAGCATTAATTCTTTTACTCCTTTTGCCGCCAGTCCTTTTGCTTGAAGCACTAAATCCTCCATTGGCGTAGAGATGTGTGTCCCGCGCATAATTGGAATCGCACAGAACGAACACGGACGATCACAACCTTCCGCAATTTTAAAGTAAGCGTAGTGGTTAGGTGTGGTAAGCAATCGTTCACCAACTAATTCGTGTTTGTAATCCGCTTTTAACGTTTTCAGTAAACGAGGCAAGTCTCTTGTTCCGAAATAGGCATCCACTTCGGGAATTTCTCGTTCCAAATCGTCTTTGTAGCGTTCGGACAAACATCCGGTCACATATACTTTGTCCACCAATCCTTCTGCCTTTGCTTCTGCGTAACGAATGATTGTATCGATAGACTCTTGTTTTGCGTTATCAATGAATCCACATGTGTTGATGATGACAATTTCTGCATCATCTTCCATTGACTCGTGTTCGACATCAAAA
>JBEDJV010000247.1:0-2834 GCA_041172545.1 Bacteroidota bacterium
AAAGTGGAAGAAGGAATGCCGAAAGTAACAAAAGCAGAATTGAAAGCGAAAGCAGATTTCTCTGGTGAAATTTCTCAATTGGAAAGCTCTCGTAAATACTTTGCAACTTTACCGAAGGATGAAGTTCCAGCGAAAGGTGAGGACATGAAATTGTATTCAACAGAATTGTATCAATCGATTAACCCATTCTGGGTAGTGACATTGACTCCAATCGTTGTTGGATTCTTTGGATGGATGCGTCGCCGTAAAAGAGAACCAAGTACACCGACAAAAATCGCGATTGGATTAGTGATTACTGCCTTATCCGCATTGGTGATGGTTGGAGCTGTATTCGCTACTAATGGAATGTCTGCAAAAGCAGGGTCAATTTGGTTAATTGCTTCTTACGGTGTGATCACGATTGGTGAGCTCTGTTTATCACCGATGGGACTTTCACTCGTTTCGAAATTGTCTCCGCCACGTATCACCGCTTTGATGATGGGTGGATTCTTCCTTGCGATTTCTGTTGGAAACAAACTTTCTGGAATGTTATCTAGTTTGTGGGAAACCATTCCTGAAAAACAAAATTTCTTCTATTTGAACTTTGGATTGGTAATGGCTGCAGCTGTTATTTTATTCTTGATGCTTCGCTGGTTAAACAGCGTGATGCGTGAAAACAACGTTCAATAAATTCATTTTAAAGCCTCTGATTTCAGAGGCTTTTTATTTTAATACCTTTTAAAGATGCAAACACTCGAACAAATACAGAATTTCGAAGGGAAATACCCAAAACAGATTTGGAGCCTATTTTTCACGGAAATGTGGGAACGTTTCTGCTTTTACGGAAACCGTGGAATGTTGGTCGTTTTCATGACAAACATCCTTTTCTTTTCCGACCAAGAAGCCAATTTAAAATATGGCGCCATTCAAGCATTTGTCTATGCATTCACGTTTATTGGTGGACTATTCGCAGACAAAATCTTAGGATTTCAAAAGTCATTGGTTTGGGGCGGTATTCTCATGATCCTCGGTAGTTTGATCCTTGGATTAGATGCAAAAGCAAATTTCTTTTACGGGATTTGTTTAATCATCATTGGAACAGGATTCTTCAAACCAAATATTTCCACGATGGTTGGAGAATTGTACCGTGCAGGAGATACGCGTCGCGATGCTGGATTTAGTTTATTCTATGCAGGAATTAACCTTGGCGCCTTATTCGGCGGTGGACTTTGTGTCTACGTAGGTAAGACGTATTCTTGGAATATGGCCTTTGCCTTGTCAGGAATTTTTATGACTGTTGGATTAATCAATTTCTTATTGACACGCAAAAGTCTTGGTCCAATTGGTCAGGCGCCTGTAAAATCAGACGAAAAGACAGCTAAGAGAAATCAGTATTTAGTTTACGGTGGTTCGGTATTATCCATCCCGTTCATTTACGCGATGATTACGAATACTTCTTACACAGATATCTTCATGTTTATCATTGGACCAGCAACCCTACTCTACTTGGTATTCGAAATGAGTAAACTCGATTGGGAGCAAAACAGAAAATTAGTTGGAGCGATGATCTTCATTTTCCTATCGATTATCTTCTGGTCGTTTTTTGAGCAAAGTGGTGGGTCTTTAAGCTTGTACGCGGAGAAATTAATTTCCAAGGACATGCTCGGACTTAAATTTGATCCGAATGTGGTCAATAACTCCGCAAATTCACTTTTCGTGATCATTCTCAGCGTATTTATTGGATTGATGTGGATTTGGTTGGCGAAAAGAAAATTAGAGCCGAATTACTTCCTGAAATTTGGATTGGCCTTCATTTTCTTAAGTGTTTCCTTCTACCTGTTTTACTATTCTCGTTTTTTATTGGATAACGCTGGACTTGCTTCCCTTGGATTGTTCACATTTGCTTACTTAGTGATTTCGATTGGAGAATTATTTTTATCACCGATAGGCTTATCCTTGATGACGAAATTATCTCCAAAGCATTTATGGGGTGTGATGATGGGAATGTGGTTCTTAGCATCCGCTTATGGACAATATGCTGCTGGAATTCTAGGTGCCGGAATGGCGAGTCCGAAAAAAGACGCGAGTCCAATGGAACGCATGATTGCCTACACCGATGGATACCATCAATTGGCACTTTATGCTTTAGTCACAGGTGCAGTAGTCATTATCGCTTCTTTCTCGTTAAATAGATTGATTGCAGATCGTACGGAATAAGTTCGACGCACATATGGAATAACTACCCGAGGCGCTTGGTCACAAGCGCCTCTACTTTTTCGTAGAAGTGCTGCGGTTTATACGTACGCCATTCGATGTCCTCCAACTCTCCCCCCATCACGAAATAATGATCGATGTTGATGTTTTCAAATTCCCGAACAACATGGTCGTGAAAGTTTACCATGGCAATCCAACCATCTTCCACATCATCGAACCATTCTTCGTAGTAACAGTCGTCCGAATAATGAAAATTCAGGACGTTTTCGCCGATGAGAATAAATTGATTGATTCCTTGGTCAATTAACACATCAATGATGTCTCGCTTTAAAACCATGATGTCATTTTCAATCGCATCGTTCCATTCGCCAATCAATTCAACAATCGCATATGCTGCGTCGTAGTCCACCATGAGGATTTTAATAAACAAGGTCGGAGAACCAATGGAATCCCATTGCGGATGAATGTAAAAGTCATAAATGCTATTCGTGAACTCGAATTCACTGTACTCACGTTCGAAAAACGGGGACAATGGATCCTCGGAAGCGACGTAGTATCCACGCCAATTGAAATACGGTTCGACAAAATGCATGGACAAATTTATACAGCGAAAGTGAGACTACACTGCATTAGTCTAAAAT
>JBEDJV010000248.1:0-2832 GCA_041172545.1 Bacteroidota bacterium
CAGCAATTTCCGCGGGACTTATTTCATTGATCGTTGCACCGTTGTTTATGTGGAAGATAAACAATAAGGAGAGATAAAAAGTGTATTCTCAAACTTACAAACCAGCTAAACAAATGACGAAAGAAAATAGAATTTCATTACAATACCCACTTTCGGTTTGGTCATTAACTATTTTGTTAACGCCTATTGTAATCCTTCTGTTTTTAGCATTAACGGAAGAAATAAATTACATCAAGCAAATACAATACATTCCTGCATTTTGGATCGTTGGTGGACTTTGTTCATCTCCGTCCATACTTATTTTCATACTTTCAAATCGTTTCCTTGAAAAGTTTCGTTTGAATCACTTTACCAAGAAGATTCTATTCGCGCTGATTGGAGTAAGCTGTATCAGCATCACCTTCACAATTCTTGGGGGCAGTTTAGCTGCAAAATGGAGCATATCCTATTCTATTGTATTTTTCATTTTAAGTCTTGTGCTTAAAAGACATCTATCAATATCCAAAATTGTAAACGATGAAACTAAAATCTGAATTGAAAAGATTCGGTCAAACTTCAATTTGGATGATTAGTAAGATACTTTGGAAAGAGAACGACCGAGCAATTATAACATTCAATTCCATTCAGGACATCGAAAAAGGAAGAAAAGATTTAGCAGAAATCATTTCGGAATGGATCAGTGCAACGAGATGAATTGACTATTTAACTGAAAAATTCAAACTTTTCACACTTCAAAAATTGTGGAAAAGTCCTTTTTTTTCCTTGGTTTGAAATCCGTAAATTAGCCCTTCAAAAAACTATACAAATGAATACACGTTTAAAAAGTACTTTTTTAGCCATCGCTTTGTTCGTTGGCTTTTTCGTTCGTGCGGACGAAGGAATGTGGTTTTTGATGTTCATTGAACGTCTGAATCACAGAGATATGGATAAGTTGGGATTGCAGTTGACGACGGAAGAGATCTACAGCATCAACCATTCTTCGATTAAAGATGCCGTTGTTCAATTCAATGGTGGATGTACCGCTGAAATCATTTCCAAAGATGGATTGATTTTAACAAATCACCACTGTGGATTCGATGCCATTGCAGAATTATCAACACCTGAAAAGGATTACTTAACTAATGGATTCTGGGCGGCAAATCGTCAAGAGGAGATGAAACCAAAATCACTTTACGTGCGCTTTTTCGTACGTATGGACGACGTCAGCAAACGCATCCTTGGAAAAGTAAACGATCAAATGACGGAAACAGAGCGTGAAAAAGTCATCAAAGACGAAATCGCATTGATCGAAAAAGAAAACAGCGAAGGTGGAAAATATACCGTAAGTGTACGTTCTTTCTTCCAAGGAAATGAATTTTACTACTTCGTTTACCAAGATTTTAAAGATGTTCGTTTGGTAGGAACACCTCCAAATAGCATCGGTAAATTCGGTGGGGACACAGACAACTGGGAATGGCCACGTCATACGGGGGACTTCTCGATGTTCCGTGTATACGCAGACGCTAGCGGGAATCCAGCTGACTATTCAACAGCAAACGTTCCATTGCATCCAAAACACCACTTACCAGTGAACATTAAAGGTATTCAAGATGGTGATTTCGCAATGATCCTTGGATACCCAGGAAGAACCAATCGTTGGTTGCCTGCAGGTGGAATTGATCAAAACGTGAAATTCGCTTATCCAGCTTGGGTAGAAGCTTCTAAATCAAGCATGGATGCCATGAAAAAATACATGGACAAAGACGATAACGTTCGTTTGAACTACGCTTCTAAATATGCACGTATTGCGAACTACTGGAAAAACCGTCAAGGAATGATTGACGCTTTAACCAAATTCCAAACGGCTGCTGACAAAGCAAAAAACGAAGCGAAATTCAATGCTTGGGCAAACAAACCAGCAAACAAAGCAAAATATGGAACAGTGGTGGAAACCATCAACAATTTCTATGCTGCAACAAACGAAAAATCACGTCACGACAATTACTTACAAATCGTTTTCCGTTTTTCTGATTACGCAGGAATCAGTCGTTCATTAGGTGGACAACTTCAAGCATACGCAAAAGCGGATGCGGCGAAACGTGCAGAGATGAAACCTGGATTAACTGCTGCCATCAATGAGTTTTTCGAATTGACATTTGTGCCAGCTGAAATCGATATCTTGATCGACGGATTGAACTTGTACGCGAAAAAAGCAGGATACAAATTAGTTCCTTCAGTTGAAGAAATGTACAAAGACGGAAACGTTTCAAATGAAATTAAAGCGGCATTTACCATGTCCATTTTATCTTCAAAAGAACGAATGATGGCGTTTTTAGAGCTTCCAAACGAGGCTGCTATCACGAATGACCCATTGATGAAATTGTCTGCAGACATTACTTCACACTTGATGTTCCGCTCAGAAGAGTTAATCAAAATGACCGATGATTATACAAAATCTTACCGTTTATTGGTAGCTGGTTTACGTGAGTCAGGATTAAGTACGATTCAGTATCCAGATGCGAACAGTACTTTACGTTTAACTTACGGAAATGTAAGTGCATTGCCTGCTGACAAACGCAACGATGCGAAATACAACTACTACACAACACTTCAAGGCGCAATCAACAAGTACAAGCCAAACGACGAAGAGTTTGACTTACCAAAACGTTTGATGGAATTGAACGAGAAAAAAGATTTCGGTCCATATGCTGACAAAGCGGGATACATGCCGGTTTGTTTCTTAACGGACAACGACATTACAGGTGGAAACTCAGGTTCTCCAGTACTGAACGGAAAAGGTGAATTAATTGGTTTGGCATTCGACGGAAACATCGAAGCGATGGCAGGAGATGT
>JBEDJV010000249.1:0-2827 GCA_041172545.1 Bacteroidota bacterium
TTTAGCTCAGCTTTAAAGTTTCGCTTGTGCTTTTTCTAACTTGATCTAATAAATCCGGATTGGCATTCAATTCCTGACCAAATGAAGGGATCATCACCTTTAATTTGGATTGCCATTCTTTCGAATTTATTTGGTCTTTGAAACATTTTTGTACTACATCTAACATTACCGAAACGGCTGTTGACGCTCCTGGAGAAGCTCCTAACAATACTGATAATGTACCATCATTTGTGGTGATTACTTCGGTTCCAAATTCCAAAACACCACCTTCTTTTTCATCTTTCTTAATTACTTGCACACGTTGACCCGCACGTTCCAGCTTCCAATCTTTCGATCTTGCGTTAGGCACGTATTCTCTTAACGCATTCATTCTGTCTTTTGGTTTCTGACGTACTTGTTCAATCAAATATTTTGTCAACGGAATATTTTTAATTCCGGCAATAACCATCGGAATGATATTATCTGGCTTGATAGACAACGGCAAATCCGAATACGAACCATTTTTAAGAAAACGGGTAGAGAATCCTGCAAAAGGTCCAAAAAGTAATTGTTTTTCGCCATTAATCATTCGGGAATCAATATGTGGTACTGACATTGGCGGAGCACCCACACTAGCTTTACCATATACTTTAGCTTCGTGTTTAGCAATAACTTCCGGGTTAGTACATCTAAGCCATTGACCACTAACTGGAAAACCACCGTATCCTTTTCCTTCGGGAATATTCGCGTTTTCTAATAATGGCAAAGAACCACCACCGGCTCCAATAAAAATAAACTTCGGATAAACTCTTCGTTTTTGGTTTGTTGTTAAATCACGCACCTTAATTCGCCATGAACCATCATTACGTTGTTTCAATTTTCTAACTTCGTTATTGAAGTGCATACTCACTCCGTCAAGAGATTGTAAATAATGGAACATGCTTCGTGTTAGTTCGCCAAAATTAACATCGGTTCCAATATCCATTTTGGTTGCTGCCATGGGTGCAGAAAGATCTCTGCCATCCATCACTAAGGGCATCCATTCTTGTAAAGCAGCAATTTCAGTACTAAAATCCATTTCTTTAAATAAAGGATTCGCTTGCAATGCTTCGAATCTCTTTTGAAGAAATGCTACATTTTTTTCTCCCCAAACAAAACTTAAATGCGGTACACTTTTGATGAATTTTTCTGGAGAAACTATTTTGTTTTGTTGCACTAAATACGCCCAAAATTGTCTCGAAACTTCAAAAGACTCGGCAATACTAATGGCCTTTTTGGGACTAATAGATCCATCAGCAGCTTCTGGGGTATAGTTCAATTCACAAAAAGCAGAATGACCTGTTCCTGCGTTGTTCCAAGCATCAGAACTTTCGCAAGCAGCGGTATCTAGTCTTTCGTAAATTTCAATTGTAATGTTGGGTTGTAATTCTTTTAAAATCACTCCAAGAGTAGCGCTCATAATTCCAGCACCAATAAGAATTACATCAGGATTGGTTCGAATGGCATTGTCAGACATGGGTCAAATTTTTAAGGTGCAAATATACTCCTTAAAAATGCAAAAATCAATACAATTTTATAACAAAATCAAATGGAAAAGTAAGAAAACAAACGACTAACAGACCGTTTAAAAAAAACATATTAGAACATTTTTTTAGTCAAAAAATCTTGCAACATAATAGTGGCTGAAATTTCGTCAATCAAACTTTTATCTTGACGTTTCTTTTTGCTCAATCCACTGTCAATCATTGACTGAAATGCCATTTTTGAAGTGAACCTCTCGTCTACTCTAATGACCTTCATTTCTGGAAAATGATTGGTAAAATGAGTTACAAATCCTTTGATTATAGAAGCACTTTCAGAAGGTAGGCCATTCATTTGCTTGGGTTCGCCAATAAGAACAGCTTCTACTTTTTCTTTTTGGAAATACGCTTTCAAAAAATCAATCGCCGTTGCTGATGGAATAGTAGTTAAACCTGAGGCGATAATTTGTAATTCATCAGTCACAGCAATTCCTGTGCGTTTTTGTCCGTAATCTATAGCGAGTATTCTGGCCATTACTTTATTCCTTATTTTTAAAAGGGTAAATCTACTTAAATTTCATAATAAATCCCCAATTGAATTCGGAATAAATTGGTTCATTATCGTGGGTTTATCATTGGATTAGACTTTTGTCAATCGCACAAAAAAACTATCTTTGTCGAAAATTAACACAAACTACATAATGAATTCACTACAAACTACAATAGAACAAGCTTGGGAAAATAGAGCTTTATTACAAGAAACCGCTACAACCACCGCAATTAGAGAAGTTATCGAATTATTAGATGCTGGAAAATTACGTGTGGCTGAACCAAAAGGAGATGGGTGGCAAGTCAACGAATGGGTAAAAAAAGCCGTTGTAATGTACTTCCCTATTCAAAAAATGGAAACTTGGGAAGCTGGAATTTTTGAATACCATGACAAAATGGAATTGAAAAGAAACTATGCCGAAAAAGGAGTGCGTGTTGTCCCTGGTGCTTCAGCTCGTTATGGTTCATACATTTCTAGCGGCGTGATCATGATGCCAAGTTATGTGAATATTGGAGCGTATGTTGATGAAGGAACTATGGTAGATACTTGGGCAACCGTTGGTAGTTGTGCTCAAATTGGAAAAGACGTTCACTTGAGTGGTGGAGTTGGAATTGGTGGTGTTTTAGAACCTTTACAAGCTGCACCAGTTATTATTGAAGACGGAGCTTTTATTGGTTCGCGTTGTATTGTTGTAGAAGGAGTTCATGTAGGTAAAGAAGCTGTTCTTGGGGCTAATGTGTGTTTAACTGCTTCGACAAAAATAATTGATGTAACAGGA
>JBEDJV010000250.1:0-2821 GCA_041172545.1 Bacteroidota bacterium
TTGAGTCAGGTGCTGAAAAGCAGAAAGAAAGTTGTTCAATTGTATTTGGGATTCTCGCTGGTATGTGTCCTCATTTTCTTATTGATGCACGATTACAACATCACAGAAAACACCTATTACTTCATGTGTTTCCTATTGGGTGCTGGAACGGGATATTGGGCTATTTTCGTTACAATAGCGGCAGAGCAATTTGGAACAAACATTCGTTCGACGGCAGCCAATACTATTCCGAATCTCGTAAGGGGATCCGTAAACATTGTTGTACTATTCTTCGGGTTATTAGTCAGCACCGGAATCAACGATGGATGGTCCGCGCTCATTGTCGGTGTCCTGTTTATCTCGCTTGCTTTTTACAGCATCTCGCGATTAACTGAAACGTTTGGCAAAGACTTGAATTACTTCGACGAAACCTTGTAGATTTTCTGCGAGTAATTTTCAAAGTCTTCTGTCATATCTTGGTCCACTTGTTTCGTGACAGAAATCGGAATGAAGTCCACGTAAACATTCGTTTTATCCAAACCAAAGTCCTCCGCAGGTTTTAATCCTGTCGATTTCACAAAACGGTATGCTTTCACACATAGACGTTGGAAGGCCGTTAAATGATTATCCGTTGAAACGCGAGAATTCAATACGATGAATTTAAAGTCCACCTCTTCTATTTTTCCGCGGATAGATTCAAACACACTTTCACCTTTGAATTCACCTTTTTCAATCATTTTACAATAGATTTTGCGCATCATATATTCAATGCGGTGCTCTTCTTTGAATCCCAATTGTAAACTGACATAGTAACATTTTTTGTCCACGATTTCGTTCACAGAGTAATGTACTCCCCATGGTTCATTCAAAATATCCAAGTGCAAGAACCAAATGATTCCAGCTTTTCGTGGCTTCTTTTTGAACATGGAATGGAACACGGTAAGGTCCAGTTTATTCGGGGAATTGCTTCGAGTTGGGAACACTAAGTTTGTCGCTTCATAAACGATTCCCGGATCTGCATTGACGGCCTCCAACAAAGGAATCACATTGCGCATTGGAACGTATTCCGTAATGTTCGATCGAAGTTGTTTCGCTTTGTAATACAGGTATAAAAGGATGAAAAACGTGATTGAAAGAATCAACGTAAACCATCCGCCAGAAATGATTTTCCCGAGATTTGATAATAGGAAAATGAATTCAATGGATAAGAATACGGCAAAGATAACACCCGTTGCCACGCGCCATCTTGGGTAGCGAATAAACAACAACATCGCCATTAAGATGGATGTCATCACCATATTTACGGTAATCGCTAATCCATAGGAATGTTCCATTTCACTAGACTTTTTGAAGATTGCGATGACCAATAAACAACCTACCATTAGGAACCAGTTGATAAATGGAATGTAGATTTGTCCTTGATGATCCGATGGATATTTCACCCGTAAATTCGTCCATAATTTCAATTTAATGGCTTCATTCATCAAGGTAAACACCCCTGTAATTAACGCTTGAGAAGCGATAATGGTTGACATCGTTGCAATCACAACCGCGAAAGGCATCATGTAACTTGGCACCATGGAATAGAATACAGTATTTGATCCCGTCAAATGGAATCCAGGTTTTAAGCACAATGCCGCTTGACCCAAATAATTGAGCACGAGCAGTCCAGATACAAAGCTCCAACTCAAACGAATGTTTCCTTTTCCACAGTGACCTAAATCCGAATACAAAGCCTCCGCTCCTGTTGTACACAAGAACACCGAGCCAAGTACCGCGAATCCACCGTCGACATTTGCTACTAGATTATAAGCCCAATAAGGATTAAACGCTTGAAGAACCGACCAATTTTGAGTGACATTAATAAATCCTAAATACCCCAAAAAGGCGAACCAGATGAGCATCACCGGACCGAACATCTTACCGATCGCAGCGGTTCCAAATTGTTGAATGACAAAGAGCATGACAATGATTCCAATAACAATCGGAATGACAGGCATATCTGGGAAAATATTATTCACACCTTCGACAGCTGAAGAGATCGAGATTGCTGGTGTAATGAATCCATCCGCCATCAGTGTCGCACAGCCAATTAAAGCTGGAATGATGATCCATTTGATGTTTTTTTCCTTTAACAACGCGAAAAGTGCAAAAATCCCACCTTCACCTTTGTTGTCAGCATTTAATGCAAAGTGAATATACTTCACGGTTGCCAATAAAATTAAGGTCCAAATCACACTGGACAAAGCCCCTAAAATAAAAGGTTCCGAGATGTGTTTTCCACCACCAGTGATCGCTTGAAACACGTACAACGGCGAAGTACCGATGTCACCAAAAACGATTCCAAGGGTAATAAGTAAACCGGCAAAACTAATTTTCTGAGTAGTAGTATGTGACATTCGGACAAAATTTTGCGTGAAGTTAAGTGAAAAATATTCACGTTAACATAACATACGCAATGGAATTTTACTTTTTGAACGAATCTTTTAATTGTCGAGGTCTTTTTGATAAAAAATGTATCTTTGTGACCGCTGATTTAGTCAGTTAGTGAATGCCCACGTGGTGAAATTGGTAGACATGCCATCTTGAGGGGGTGGTGCCATTAGGTGTGCTGGTTCGAATCCAGTCGTGGGCACTCTGATCAAAAGCACTTGTTCGTCAGAACAGGTGCTTTTTTATTTTTCCCCGAGTCCATCCGCTCGCGGATGAGCGAAGGCGAAAAATAAAAAAGCACCGTCCGAGCGCAGCGAGGAAGTGCTTTTGATCCACTGCACGTCGCCCACGACTGGTTCACCGACCGATAGGGAGGTAATCCAGAGCGAGAAAGAGAGCGAGAGCAAAG
>JBEDJV010000251.1:0-2816 GCA_041172545.1 Bacteroidota bacterium
AAGCAATCAAGTACCATCTTTTTCTAAACTCCTTTAATAAATAAGGTGAAAGTGTTTTATTTGATATATCATTAGGATTTTTTCTATAAACTATCTCTATTGTTTCTTTATTTTTAATTGCTTCAAACGAGGAACGAACAGAAGGATACAGTAATAGTTCGGTGTATGCCTACAATTTAAATCAACGTAAGTTAAATGCGCAGCCGCTCTTTTCTATTTCAGGAGAGGACATTGAGGCATTCGCGATTGAAAATAAGTTAATTGCTCCTCATTCGGATTTGAGTATCACGGATGACACCTTGGAAACGATGAATTTTACGCCGTCAGCCATTGCGGTACATCCAAAAACAAACGAAATCTACGTGTTATCGCGTGCTGATCACTCGCTGGTCGTCTTTAACCAATTTGGTGAAATCGTCAACTTTACTTCTTTAGATAAAACCATGTTTTCAGATCCATCTGCCATGACCTTCAAGAAGAGTGGCGATTTAGTAATCACGGATGGAAACTTGATGAATCCAACAGTGATTCAAGTAAAATGGAATAAGTTGTTCCAGTCGAAAGCAGGTCACGGATTAATTTTCGGACGCTAATAGCCATTTTCTACAAAACGGACCTTCATTAAATAAGAGGTCAATCATCGATAAATTTGGGATAAATTCTTTGTCGTAAGAAAAGACTTGCTGATAGGAAGCTTTTTTCCATTCAGCATGGTCCAAATAGGCATTTTTTGATGGATCTCCGCTAACTCCCTGAAATGAATCTGTGTACTGAATAGCTAAACGTTGATCGAGAACCGTTTCCATTAAACGCAAGCAACGTTCATTCTTTTCCCAGATGAAGGTGTCATGTGCGAAAATAATTTCCTTTATTTCAGCCGCATAATCATCAAAGTAAGGAGCAAGGGCATATGCACTCGTAATCGCGCGCCAATGATCGTTTTTCCACGTTCCAGAATGATCAATTTTCACTTCGTTCATGGGGATTTTACGTCCACTTTCATGTAGCGTAGGAATGCTTAAACGAAGGATTCCATTCGCGGTGAGGATTTCACAACGCGTGCGAATTGTCTGTTTCTGAAAATGTTCATGCAGTTCAATCCATCCATCTTTCGCTTGTGCAAAAGCGTTCAGGTAATCAATGGATGGAAAATAGGCTGTTGGAAAAACAGTCATTAATCAATCATCTTCATGATTCGATTCCAACGAACTCCCATGTAAGCACTTTTAGAGAACCATACCAATGAAGCTCTACCAACAATGTGATCCTCCGGTACAAAGCCCCAAACACGTGAATCGGCTGAATTATAACGATTATCTCCCATCAACCAATAGTAGTTCATCTTAAATGTATAGCGGCTCGCTTTTTTACCGTCGATGAAAATACCGTTTTTTGTTTCTTTCAGCTGATGTCCTTCATACGCCGTAATGATGCGGCGGTACCAAGGAATATTGGCTGCTGTCAACTGAATTGTCTGTCCTTTTCTTGGAACCCTGAACTCTTGGAAGTCTGTCGGTGTGTTGTTTACGTTAAAGTCTTTTGGAAAGTAACTCAAATTTGCAATGCGTTCCATGGCAGTTGGTGTGTAGCCCTTTTTGTGACGATACGCCGGCATTAAAAACGGTGTTAACTTGATGTGAAAATCCTTTTCGATACGAGCTTTCTCCGCTTTCGTCAAGGTTAAAATGTATACATCCGCCTCGCGGGACTCGAAATCAGTTCTTGTGCCATCCGGTGCGTTTTCTAATCCATAACGCGTCAACATTTCACTCGCGGAAGGAAATTGAACTTTTGATTTTTCAATGGTGTATTTCAAACATTGTCCCGGAGTGATTTTAGATGGTTTTCCATTCACGTACAAGACAGAATTCTCGACGCGCAACACATCACCCGGAATTCCAACACAACGTTTGATGTAATTCTCTCGCTTATCAACTGGTCGGAAAGTTACACCGCCATGCTTCGCTGGAAGTCCAGCGTGATTTTCTGGACCACCAGGAAATTCTCCAGCCGCCAATTTCGCACGTGCCTTCTTTTTCCATTGTTCATGCGTTTCGATGAATAAACTGTACATCTGAGACCCAATGGTGCTGTCAATTTGTTCAGCGGAAACTTTCTGTTGCTCCATCATGTTTCGCATTTGAATGACCTTGGATTGGATTTCTTCGGAGGATTCGAACAAATAACGTGCTTCTTCATTCACAATTCCGTGGTAATCGTGACCCATGAGTCCGTCTGGTGTACGTGGATCGACAATCGCCGTATCTCCAGAAGGATAATTGAAGACAACGACATCATTGCGGTTGATTTTTCGGTATCCAGGAAGTCTTGTATACGTACCTTTTTCCAAAGTCGTATACGATTTGATGTTGACGAAAGGAACAATGTTATGCACGAGCGGATAGGAGAGAGGAGTCACTGGAACTTTCGGTCCATACGCCAATTTATTCACGAATAAAAAGTCTCCCACCAACATCGTTTTTTCCATGGATCCCGTCGGAATTTGAAAAGGTTCAAAAACATACGTACGGATAACACTAGCAGCAACAAGTGCCCAAAGAAAGGAATCTCCCCATTCTTTTACACGTGTTTTTTCTCCTGGTTTGTCACGGCTGACCATATCGAAGGCTAAAGCAAAAACATGTCCTATCACCGGCAAACACATAAATAATACGATGTGATCTCCCCATTTACGGATTTCGACTTCGCGTGAATTTGACCAATTCGTTTCATTTCCAAAAGTGGATTCTGAATTGGCGATTTTTGCCATAATTAAATACGGGAAAAAGATTCCTTGCAGGGTATCCGTAAACGAA
>JBEDJV010000252.1:0-2789 GCA_041172545.1 Bacteroidota bacterium
ATAAAATACAAGTTCGAAAAACGCTTCCTAGAAATGAATAGATGGAATCTTTATTCATTTATTGAAGTTCCGTAGGTATTTTACTTTATTTTTTAATTTTACCGGACAAATTAATACAAACACAATGATAAAAAAAATCACGTATTGGGTACTAACAGGATTGGTATCTTTTGTTTTTATAGGCAGTTCGATTGGTAAATTGACTGCAAATCCAGAAGCGGTAAAAATGGGAGCGGAATTTGGTATCAATTCGAGTGCTTATTTTACCTTGGGCTTGATTGAACTCCTTTCTGTTCTTCTTTTTATCATCCCAAGAACGGGAATAGTAGGAACCTTACTCCTAGCAGCATATATGGGTGGAGCGATTGCTACGCATTTAGAGCATGGACAATCAGTTATTGCGCCTTGTGTGATTCAAGCAGTCTTGTGGATGGTCGCAGTTTATCGTTTTCCAGAATTGAGAACAAGAATTTTGAACAAATAACAACGACCGCATAAATTAGCTTTCGATGAATACACCATTCAACAAATACCTATACTTTGGATTTATTCTTCTTGGTTCCTACCAAGCGCTGTTTAACAAAGATTACATGCAAGCTGTTGCATCCTTTGGAATTGGACTCGCATTTGATCCGTTTCATCAACAACAAAAATGGAATGAGCGTCCTAACTGGCAAAAGTTCGCGTTGTACCTTCATTTGGCCGTTGTAGCAGCTCTGTTTGGACTAGCAGTTGGAATGAATGATCGTTAAACTTGTTTGTGTTCCGGATTAAACATCTGATGAAAGCCCTGGTCCTCCCCTTTCTTATTCTTTTAATCCAATCGACGTCATCGGTTTACGGACAAAGTATTCAATTCACCTTTCATAATGGGTCCTTGAAGTCGATTCCTTTGGTGATTCCAACTGTGATGAATCCGAATTTGAGTCCGCTGTCGAACAGTGGCATTGAGCTAAAAATTGGTCAAAACGTCTATTTCTATCCGAATGGAACGACGAAAAAGCGGGAATTGCTTTTTAAGGTGGATGATTCCTACCAACAAAATCAGGTTTTGGAAATTGATGAATTGATTGAAAAACGCAAAAAGGAATTAAAAAATAAATAGTTAACTTAGGGCCATGTACATCTCACTCACAGCCCTAAAACCAAAGAATTTCCTGAGTTACTTAAAATTCTGGACACTTGCCATTCCATCTTTTGCTCAAGCTCAGGCTTCTAAAGGAAAACTACATGTTTCTGCGAAACGAGTGAAGGGACATCAGTGTACGATCACTGCTTGGGAAAGTCGTGAGCTCATGTTGGATTTCATGCGTTCCGGTGCGCACATGAAAGCCATGAAACAATTTCACAATATTGCTACAGGAAGAACCTACGGTTACGAATCCGATGTAATTCCCACATTCCAAGAAGCTTTTGAGCTTTTACAGGAAAAAGGAAAGAATTACTAGGGAAATCGCCGTTCCATTAATAAATCCGTTTGCTCGTCCTGCCCAAGGAAAAAGGAATGCTTCCCGAAAAATTGAAAGTTGTTTTTTTGATAAAAGCGAATGGCTTTTAGGTTGTGTTCCCAAACACCTAACCAAATCAATTTGAATTCTTTATCAATTGTTAATTGAATGGAAAAATCAAGTAAGTATTGCCCGATTCCCTTTCCTTGGAATTCTTTTTGAATATAAATGCGCTCAATCTCTAAGGATGCTTCCTCGCGTTGTTCTGTTTGTGCATCCGCTTCATTGATTTTCAGGTAACCCAAAACCTTGTCCAGCTGTTTGACAAAATAAAAGTTCGTCGACGGATTTAACCATTCTTTCGTTAATTGCTCCATGGACAAATTCTCCTCCAAATACTGCTGCATGTCCTCTGGTGTATTCACCTCCGCAAACGTGTCGTAGAAAGTTTGACGACTTATTGCTTGTAATTCCAGTAAATCCGCTTTGTTGACGAGATGGATTTCATATGCATTCATTCCTCAAAAGTACATAATCACTTTGTAATCAGCGTATGGAGAATCAACTTGAAAGTATATAAGTTTTATCAATGCAGATATAAATAATATCAATGAATTCTATGGTTTCTTCGCGGTAAATTTGAGGATAACTGAAATCAATAAGGTACATATGAAAAAACAACTATTGACTATGAGTCTGTTCATTACCGGGATGGTAGTTGGACAAAAGAATGCAGAGTCGAGCGGTGGACAATGTCCCATGGGCTTTGGGAAATCGAGCACAAAGACTGCAACGAGCGTTCAAGCGCCTGCTGCTGATTACGAAACATCCAAGGAGCCGAATTCCAACCGCGATTGGTGGCCGAATCAATTGGATCTAACCATCTTGCATCAGCAATCGAACTTGTCGAATCCAATGGATCCAAGTTTCAATTACCTGAAGGAGTTCAGTACCTTGGATTACTATGCATTGAAAAAAGACATCGAGAAAGTGTTAACTGAATCGCAAGATTGGTGGCCAGCGGACTTTGGAAACTATGGACCTTTGTTTATTCGCATGGCTTGGCACAGTGCGGGAACGTATCGCACAGGCGATGGACGCGGCGGATCATCCGCAGGTCAACAGCGTTTTGCGCCATTAAATAGTTGGCCGGACAATGGAAACCTCGATAAAGCACGACGTTTATTGTGGCCAATCAAGCAAAAATATGGAAGCAAAGTTTCTTGGGCGGATTTAATGGTCCTCGCTGGAAATGTTGCCTTGGAAAACATGGGATTCAAGACCTTTGGATTCTCTGCCGGACGCGTTGACGTGTGGGAACCACAAAAAGATGTGTATTGG
>JBEDJV010000253.1:0-3011 GCA_041172545.1 Bacteroidota bacterium
AAGACCCATTTGTGCAGGGTTTTGGAATACAATTCGATGATGATGTGTCCACCAAATCCGTATTTCAAGGTTTTCAACTGTCCAATACGAACATCGAATCCTTGCAATTGTAAGGTACGTGCCAAGACTTTCGAGTATCCTCCGCAGGCGCCTGATCCGTACATGAGGTCAATGTCCGCTGACTGAAAGACCGTTTGTTTCAAGCTATATTGCTCTGTTCCTTGAAACAACTCATGCCTGCTTTGCATGATGTCGTTGATGGAAGTCATCGCTTCCTTCACCACACTGGTATCGTCTCCATTCGCCGCATGCGTGCGCGCTGCGTGTCCGATATTGCGGTAAAGGTTGTTCTCGTGCTGCCATTCAATGAGAATGTAAATGAGCAGAACGAAAAGGAAAAAATGTGCTACTTTAACAAATCGCTTACCTAGGCAAAATCGGAGGTATTCAAGGTGATTTTTGAAGAGATTTTTGAAGCGCATTTTTTCGATAATTTATTGAGTGTGCAAAATTAACGAAATGTTGCCGCGTAGAGTTGCTTGGAAGTAGTTTTTATAAATACTTTTTAGTTAGACTTTGGTTTTTTCTTTGAACGAGTGCCTAGTGCCTGGTTCAATTTATTATTTTTTTGTTTCGAACTAGTTAAGTCCTTTCAACAACAAACATTATTCGTGATGATTGAAAGTCTGGTTAATTATTTTCCCCATGAATCCAGCACTGAGTACTGAGCACTAATTCCTTCCCATGAAACCAACACTAGACACTAGGCACTAGTCATTAATCCCAAATCACTATGAACCATTTCTTTTACTAACCCCGCCAAATCGTATTCCGGAGTCCAACCCAACTGTGTTTTGGCCTTCGTCGGATCACCCAAAAGCAAATCAACCTCCGTCGGACGATAATAACTTGGGTCCACGCGAACGACTACTTTGCCAATTTCGAGTTGGTAAGCAGGATTCGAACACGACTGTACTTTGGCAATCTCGTTTTCTTGGCTGCCTTCGAATGCGAGGGTCACGCCAATTTCTTGGAAGGCCATACGCACGAAATCACGGATGCTGGTTGTTTGTCCAGTCGCAATGATGAAGTCTTCTGGTTTCTCTTGTTGCAAGATGCGCCACATCGCTTCCACGTAATCCTTGGCATGTCCCCAGTCGCGTAGGGCGTTGAGGTTGCCTAAATACAAGCATTCTTGTTTTCCTAAAGCGATGGCAGCGGTAGCCATGGTAATCTTGCGGGTCACAAAGGTTTCGCCACGACGCGGAGACTCGTGGTTAAACAAAATGCCGTTGCAGGCAAACATGCCGTAAGCCTCGCGGTAATTTTTAGTGATCCAGAATCCGTAGATCTTTGCTGCACCGTATGGTGAACGTGGATAAAACGGTGAATTTTCATCGTAGAATCCTTTGTCGTTTTTATTTTCTGGTAATCCACCGTAAAGCTCTGATGTAGAAGCTTGGTAGATGCGGGTTTTCTTTTCGAGTCCGAGAATACGAACTGCTTCAAGGATGCGAAGTGTTCCGAGTCCATCGACATTCGCCACGTATTCTGGAGAGTCGAAGGAAACTTTCACGTGGGACATCGCGCCCAAGTTGTAAATTTCGTCTGGTTGCACTTCTTGAATGATGCGGATGATGTTCGTCGAGTCCGTTAAGTCACCATAGTGCAATTTGAAGTTGAGTTTCTCTGTATGCTGATCTTGGTAGATGTGGTCAATGCGCTGTGTATTGAAAGACGATGCTCTGCGTTTGATTCCATGTACCATGTAGCCCTTTTCGAGGAGCAATTCTGCTAAGTACGATCCGTCTTGTCCGGTGATGCCGGTGATGAGGGCGGTTTTCATAATTTGACTTCTTTTAATGTGGTTTGGTTATCCAATAACCATTGGTAGGTCAGTGCGATTCCTTCTTCGAGTGAAGTAGTGGACTGCCATCCTGCGTTTTTCAGCTTGGAGACATCCATTAACTTGCGCGGCGTTCCGTCTGGTTTTGACGCATCCCACTCGATGTTTCCTTCGTGTCCAACCACTTTTTGAATGAGCAAAGCCAATTCTTTGATGGTGAGGTCCACGCCGGTCCCTACGTTGTACAGGTGTTCGGGTAATTTATTTTCCAATGCAAAGACAACGGCTGCTGCCATGTCATCCACATACAAGAACTCCCGCATCGGTGTTCCCGATCCCCACAGTTGTACAGCTGCGTGTCCATTCAGCTTCGCATCATGAAACTTACGCAGCATCGCTGGCAACACGTGTGAGGTTTGTAAATCAAAGTTGTCGTGGGTTCCATACAGATTCGTCGGCATCAAACTCACGTAATCGTGTCCAAATTGGGTGCGAATCGCTTCACAAGCTTTCACTCCACTGATTTTCGCTAAAGCATACCATTCATTCGTCGGCTCCAATGCTGCTGTCAACAAACATTCTTCCACCAAGGGCTGAGTGGCCAACTTCGGATAAATGCACGAGCTTCCCAAGAAGATGAATTTTTCGATCCCCGCTTGAAAAGCACAATCGATCAAATTATTCTGGATCTGCATGTTCTCCATCAAGAACTGGTACGGATAATTGTTATTCGCTAAAATCCCCCCTACCCTCGCCGCAGCGTCGATGACTACTTCGGGTTTTTCTTGGGCATAAAACGCCTGCACCGCTGCTTGATTTCTTAAATCTAATTCACGGCTGGTTTTCCCGATGAGGTTGGTGTAGCCAGCGGTTTCCAACGCACGCCAGATGGCCGAGCCTACCATGCCTTTATGGCCAGCAACATAGATGCTATCATATAGGGTTGATCTATTACCCCGGAAATCTTCGTAGGCGCAGGGCATGCCCTGCGTCTACAATGGTTTTTTTTTAATTTCAACCCCTACAGGGTTGTGGTTTAACGTGGTGTCGTTTCTAGTAGTGAAATTTGACCCCTTCAGGGTCATTTCCATTCGAGATCGTATTCTATCATATAGGGTTGATCTATTACCCCGGAAATCTTCGTAGGCGCAGGGCATGCCCTGCG
>JBEDJV010000254.1:0-3988 GCA_041172545.1 Bacteroidota bacterium
GTCATGAATTCCACAATTGGACGAAGTCCATTCATAGATGCTCCAACAGCGATTCCGGAAAAACCTAACTCTGCTATCGGTGTATCGATTACTCTTTTTGGACCAAATTCATCCAGCATTCCTTGAGAAACTTTATAAGCACCATTGTATTCAGCGACTTCTTCTCCAAGTAAAAACACGCGCTCATCGCGACGCATTTCCTCGGACATTGCTTCTCTTAAGGCTTCTCTAAATTGTAATGTTTTCATAGTTCAAAAATTTCGAATTGCAAAAGTATAAAAACCAGCTAATTCGTACGTTATTTTAGGCCACTTTTAATGAGGCGATTTTAGACTTAGAGAATTTCTCCTCCGCATATTGAAGGGTAACATCCAACGTTTTCACATTAGAGGATGGAATATCAAACATCGCATCAGTGAGTATTGCTTCACAAATCGATCTCAATCCTCTCGCTCCAAGTTGAAATTCATTTGCTTTTTTCACCATAAAGTCGAGAACTTCATTATCGATACTCAATTTAACGCCATCCAATTCGAATAAGCGTTTGTATTGTTTGATAAGGGCGTTTTTCGGCTCTGTTAGGATTCGTTTCAAGTCCGCATCAGATAAAGGCTCCAAATACGTTAATACAGGGAAGCGTCCAATGAGCTCAGGAATCAATCCAAAAGAACGAACGTCACTAGGTGAAATGTATTTCAGCAATGAATCTTTTTCAATCGTTTCTTCTGTATCGGATGAGAAGCCAATTGTTTGACGATTCACGCGATTCGCGATTAATTTTTCAATGCCATCAAATGCACCTCCACAGATAAACAAAATGTTTTTCGTGTCGATTTGGATCATTTTTTGTTCCGGATGTTTTCTTCCTCCTTGTGGTGGAACATTTACAACTGCACCTTCCAAAAGTTTAAGTAAAGCTTGTTGAACACCTTCTCCGGAAACATCTCGAGTGATGGATGGATTATCGTTTTTACGGGCAACTTTATCAATTTCGTCGATAAATACAATGCCCATTTGTGCACTCTCTACATTGTAGTCAGCTGCTTGTAGTAAGCTAGAAAGGATGCTTTCAACATCTTCACCAACGTACCCTGCTTCCGTCAAGACGGTTGCATCAGCAATACAAAAGGGAACATTTAATAATTTCGCGATTGATTTTGCAAGCAAGGTTTTTCCTGTTCCGGTTCTGCCGACAAGAATAACGTTCGATTTTTCAATGTCAACGTCGTCATTCGTCACTTTGTAACCAAGACGTTTGAAGTGATTGTATACTGGTCCAAATGAGACTTGATTTCCTGTGGCTTTAACAAATTGACTTTCACCAACTCTAACTGATCCTCTTTTACTTTTTCGGATAGTTCTTCTTGTACAATTTTGTTTGCTTGAGACGCACAGTTATCACAAATATGGCCGGATATTCCAGCAATAAGGATTCCTACGGCAGCTCTTTCGGAACCGCAAAACGAACAAACAGCATCTTTTTTAGCCATGTTTATTTTGGATTACGAAGCAAGACCTCATCCACCATTCCGTACGCTTTGGCTTCGTCTGAAGTCATCCAATAGTCGCGGTCAGAATCAGCCCAAACTTTTTCATAGTCTTGTTTGGAATGACGAGCAATGATGTCGTACAATTCTTTTTTCAACTTTTGAATTTCTCTAGCTGTAATTTCGATATCGGATGCTTGTCCTTGAGCGCCACCTAATGGTTGGTGAATCATTACACGTGAATGTTTCAATGCACTTCTTTTTCCATCAGCTCCAGCACAAAGTAATACGGCTCCCATGGAAGCAGCCATTCCTGTACAGATTGTGGCTACGTCAGGACGAATATACTGCATCGTGTCGTAGATACCGAGTCCAGCGTATACGGATCCACCTGGAGAATTCAAATAAATTTGAATATCCTTTTTTGCATCAACTGATTCTAAGAAAAGCAACTGCGCATTAATGATATTGGCAACTTGGTCATTGATTCCAGTTCCAAGGAAAATGATTCGATCCATCATCAAACGTGAGAACACGTCCATTTGCGTCATATTCATCGGACGTTCTTCAATGATGTAAGGAGTTAAAGAGGACTCGATATAGTGGTCCACCACCATACTATTTAGTCCGATATGTTTTGTCGCGTATTTGCGAAATTCGTTACTATCCATTTTTTAATTTTTAGAAGACAAAGTTACGTAAATTCATGAAGAACGAATGAAATACTAAGGCAAAAAAAAATCCCGATTTCTCGGGATTTTAAAAAGTATGGTTAACTGCTTATTTCACTAAGTTCGTGAACGTTGCTTCTGTTGAAATTTTCAAGAATTCACGATCCTTTGCCGCTTTTTCTTTTAACGCTGCATTTTTAGAAATCGCTACTTTTAAATGCGCAACTACAGCGTCAACTCCTTCACTAGATCGTGCAGCAATGATTGCTTTCAAGTAGGCAGTTTCAGCTGTTTCTGTTAAGCCAGATAATGTTTTCTTTGCTGCATCTGCTTTTCCTGCTAATACTTGCGCTAATGCTTTGTTGTAGCTGTTTTCAGAGAAATTTGCATCGGCTGCGCTATATTTAGCATCCATGATGTTCAAAATTCCTTGATTGTAGTTAACCGCCGTTTTTTGACTTGCATCTCCTTTTGCATCAATAGCACTTTTCGCTTGAGTGATTAATTTTTTCGTGTTCACACGGTTACCGTCCAAGATTGTTGTAGCCGCTAAGTTGTTTTTAGCAATTCCGTTATCTTTTAATGATGCCGCTTTTTCGAACGAGCTTTTCGCCTCCGCTGTTTTATTTAACTGAAAAGAAGCTGCACCTAAGTTCGTATGTGTGCGGTAGTCCGAAGCAAAATTTGTTGCTGCTACTTTGTAGATTCTTGCTTTCTCATTTAAATCGCTCGTCAATTTATTTGCTGTGAACAATAACTCTTCTACAGAAAGAGAATTTGGGTTATTGCTTGCAGCTGCTTTTAATTCGTCATCAGTTAAACCAAACTCGGTGTATTTAACGACAATCATTGCGCGACGAATTTTAGGGAATACATCCTTTTCTAATTCGCTGTATGACTTACCAAGGTTAATCATTTCTTTTTCACGTTGCTCTAAGTCCTTTGTCATTTCCAAAATACGAATGAACAAGTTTTTATCTGCTTCAGCAATTGTTGTAGAAGCTGCTAACTGTGATTTAAATCCATCAAAATCCTCACCATATTTGTTGAGTTTGTACATGTTTGTATCCGTGAAAGCAGTCAATTTCGCTGACTTCATCATAGCGATAATAGCTTTTCTTGTGGTTGCCGTACGATCGTAAGAAAGATTGTCATTTTTGGAAACTTCTCCATCTGGTGAAGCATAACCATTGATTTCAATCGCGTTAATTTTAATCTTCGGGTTGGATTGTGCTGCTTGGACCCAAGCAACAAGTGCAGTGATATCCGCATCTTTCAATTCCGTAGCACGGATGTCAGATTTACCTTTTTCAAAGTTGAATGTCGCTTCAGTTGATTTTTCAAACTGACGAACTAATGCATCCTCTTCGTATAAAACTTTAAACGTTTTGTTCACTAAATAAGGTGTGATGATCGTTGCGTCAGCAATTTTTGTTTCTGGCAATGCGTCCTTCTCCTTTGTTTGCTTGTAGATTTTGCCGGTAATTACTAAATCCGCGGCTTCCATTTCTGGCATGTATGGAATCGTCTGCTCAAATGTTGCAGTTCCTCCATTTTTGAAATTAATGGTGGTTCCGTTTTCAGTTACTTTCTCACCGTTTACATACCACGTACCAATGGCATATGTGCCTAATTTAGGCGTAATTTCTGCCTTCGCTTTTTTCTTGATTCCTTTTTCAGGAACATTCACTGTAATAGCGATTTTCACGCTATCCGCATGCATTTCAAGTGGATTAGGGTTAACGGAATAAGTTACATCTTTAACTAAATCACAAGATGCTAAAAACATCATACCTGAACCTAAAAAGAACAAATTGCTCGAACGAAATA
>JBEDJV010000255.1:0-2764 GCA_041172545.1 Bacteroidota bacterium
CGGATATTCTTGAAGTCACGAAAGCTGATTCTTTTGAGTTTCTTCAAACAGGAATAACGATTAGCGGAGCAGGAGGTAAAAATTTATGTGAGAAGGCATTTGATTTGTTGAAAAATGAATTTGACATTGGACCAGTGCGCATTCATTTAAGAAAACAAATCCCAGTTGGCGCTGGACTTGGAGGAGGATCAGCTGACGCAACATATACCTTGCTAGCGTTAAATGAACTTTTTCATTTAGAACTTTCCAATCAGAAACTGAAACAACTCGCTTCTCAACTTGGTAGTGATTGTCCCTTTTTTGTTGAAGGATTACCGCAGATTGCACAAGGAAGAGGGGAGATGCTGTCACCAGTGGAACTTGATTTGTTCAATGTTTTCTTGGTTTTATTAAATCCAGGGATACATGTGGGGACAAAGGAAGCATACGATGGTGTTTCGGTAAGTGAGGATGTGATGGCAGTGGAAGAAATCACACAAAAACCATTGGAACAATGGAAAGAATTATTAAAGAACGATTTTGAATCGTCTGTTTTTCTACGTCACCCGGAAATCCACTCGTTAAAAGAGTCGTTGTATCAATCAGGTGCTATTTACGCATCCATGTCGGGCTCTGGTTCTAGTGTTTTTGGACTTTTCACAAGTGATGAAGCAGCGATGAATTTCAATTCCACTCATCTTATTTACAAAGGACGGTTTAAAAATCCGTCTTAGAAATTTATAAAGTATTTCTTTAATTCCAATTTTCTTTTTATTTTTGAAGTTGTCAATCTGACACTAAGTATTTTTTAACCTTTTTAAAAATTGAACTATGAAAAAAATGTTTACTTTTTTAGCTACTGTATTTATTAGTGTAGCGTCTTACGCGCAGTTTCCTGCCGTAGGTATTATCGGATCTGCGGTTCCACCGTACGATTGGTCTGTTGATGTTCCAATGCAAACGTTGGATGGAAACATCTACGCTGGAGTTGTTACATGTGTTGCTGGTGAAGCGAAATTTCGCCAAGATGCAGGATGGGCAATTAACTGGGGTGCAGCTACTTTTCCAGCTGGATTAGGAGTGCAAGACGGAGCAAATATTCCAGTTCCTGCAGGAACGTATTTGGTTATCTTTGACCGTACTACTGGTGCTTACAATTTCCAAACTGATTACACTGTAACTTACCAAGTGGACATCACTGGTTACTTAGCAGGTGGAGCTACTTTAAATGCAAATGGAATCCGCGTAGGTGGAAACTTTGCTGACTTTGGTGGTTCAGTTGCTGCTGGTCCAATGGTTAACTGGTCTCCTTCAGATGCTAACTCAGCAATGACAGACTTAGGAAACAACATCTGGTCAATCGATGTTACTTACCCAGTTTCTTCTTTACAAGCGACACAAATCTACAAATTTGTGAACGGAGATTGGGGAACAAACGAAGGTACAGATGCAGCGAACACAATTGCTGTTGATGGTTGTGGTACTGACGATGGTTCAGGAAACATTAACCGTAACTACTTATTGTTACCAGGTACTGTATGTTATGTTTGGGATGCATGTACTGCATGTGGTGGATCTAACGTTGCTGAAAACGTGATCAACAACTTGACAGTTTCTCCAAACCCAACTACAGAGGTTGCTAACTTCAAATTTGATGTAAACAATGCTTCTGAAGCTACAATTACATTATTTGACTTAACAGGAAAAGAAGTTGCTACGAAAACAATCGCAGTTTCAGCTTCTAACAATGTTGAAATGAATACAGCTAACTTGTCTGCTGGATCTTACATTTACAAAGTGTTTGCTGGTGACAAAGTTGCTACAGGAAAATTGATCAAACAATAATTTTTCTACACATTATTGAAAGCCTAAGTTGAAAGATACTTAGGCTTTTTTTTACCTTAAACATTTCCCGATGAAACAAATTATCCTTACCGTATTTGCTAGTATTTATAGTTCTATTCTCATCGCTCAAGTTTTAGACGTTTCCCCAGCTTTTCCAACCGTAAACGATGTAGTCACCATCACGTATGATGCTACGCAAGGAAATGGTACACTGATTGGTCAGTCTCAAATTTATGCCCATGCAGGATTAATTACAAGTGCAAGCACTTCGCCTTCTAATTGGCAATACGTTCAAGGAAACTGGGGGACAGTTGACCCTCAAGTGGCGATGACGAGCATTGGAAATAACAAACATACCATCACCATCGATATTGATCAATTTTACGGATATCCAATCGCAACAACGACGGTGCTTAAGCTTGCTTTTGTATTCCGAACGGCAAATGGAAGTATTGTTGGACGCGCAGCGGATGGAGGTGATATTTTTTACGATGTATATCCGGTAAATGCAGGATTACTCGGACAGTTTTTCCATCCGAATAACGGGAGTATTTACAACCTAAATGATCAAATTACAATTAATGCAGAAGCGAATACTCCTTCTACATTGTATTTGAAAGAAGATGGCGTTGTGCTGACAACCTTAACAAATGCAACCAATATAAATTACAATCTAACCGCAAGTACTTCAGGAACACATTTGTTAGAGTTTGAAGTCAATGATGGTTCAACAACGATTATTGACAGTATGTATTATACGGTTAATCCAACGGTGAATATTGTGAATCCATCGGTGACCGGATTAGTCAATGGTGTCAATTACATCAACGATACAACAGTGATCTTTCAATTATACGCCCCACAAAAACAACACATTTATGTCATTGGGGATTTCAATAACTGGACGCCAACTGCCGCTTATCACATGAATTTGTCGACA
>JBEDJV010000256.1:0-2753 GCA_041172545.1 Bacteroidota bacterium
TAAGCGGCGTTTTTTGTCACATTTTTCATGTCTTGACCAACACCAAAAATAAAATTGGAACCAATCCCATCGCGGTGATTCATGGCAACTGCAGTGACAATAAAGTCTTTTCGATTGATCGAATCGATTCGACTTAATTCGCTCTTTATCCCAGAAAGTCCCGATTTGTTTCGAAGCTCCATGTTCATAAAAGAAGCATAGTACGCGCCTAGTAGTTGATTTTGAGATCCTTTTGGACCTTGGTTTGACTTTGCGTCCTCCAAAATAGATGTTAATTTCTTTTTGTTTTCTTGGTCCAATTCATTGAAACTTCCCCAACGCGATTCGGATGCAGGAATTTCGTTGTTCTTCACCCAACTTCCATTCGCAAAAAGAAAGAAATCATCTTGCGGTTTAATCGTTTGGTCTAAATAGTCCATGCTGATGGTATTGAAATTGCCACTTGTAGTGGTGGAAACTTCTTTTTTTGCGCAAGAGGTGATGAGGATTAAACTCGAGACAGCAAGTAATCGTTTGTGTAACATGTGAATTAATTAAGAGGTGTATATAACATTTCAACGTGAGGAATTCCATCCTCTTCATAGTTCTTTCCAGTGGAAAAGAATAAATGACCATTGTAAAAGCGTTCTAGGTGTTTTTGTGCTGAGATACGCACGGGAACTCTACCAAATTCCTTCTCGCAAAAGGCCATGCATTTGTTCATGAGCTCATGTCCTTGTCCATTTCCGCGCAATTCTTCTTGAAGAACAACTCGACCAATGGAAACCTCACCGTAGGAGATTCCCGGAGGTAGAATGCGAGCGGTGGCAACAATATTACCCATTCCATCTCGGCAAATTAAATGATAGCATTTTTTATCTTTCCCGTCCAGGTCTTGGTAAATGCAATTTTGTTCAACAACAAATGTTTTAAGTCTAACAGCGACGATGTCATGAAACTCGACAACGCTGAGTTCATTAAAGTGTTTGCATTGAAAATTTAAATTCATGGCCTAAATTTAGCGCTTTTTTTAGTTGATGCTTATCAATTTGGGTGATTTAAACAGTTGATCTGGGGAGACCATTGGCTCATCGTATGGTATTTCGTTTCCATAGCGTTGCTTCATGACTTTTCGAACGATTGGTCCGTCAATATTGAAATCTCTTAGTGGCAATGGTGTTGTCAGCTTTAATTGACAGGCATTCCAATAGCATTTGTATACAAGTTCGGAACAATACATTTCTTTATCCGACCAATTGAAGACACCGTCGTAATTCTTTCCAAATTGCGCCAAGGCAAATTTTTTCATTGCTGCTAGTTCATTCGCACCGATTAAGGTGGAATCCTTTAGTCTTTTGACTACGTAAGTTCCATTGACGCCGCTTTCAATCCAATCTTCCAAGGTGCGTTTTCCAACCGGTTGAACGGCTTCGTATACAAAAGGAATCCCATTTTCATAAAAGATGATGCCACAATGCGAATAGGGTGAATTTGTTGCTTCTTCAATCGCTGCACTTTGTTGAGAGGGCGATGATTGAAAAATGATGTCACCGTCCTTAAATTTCTGTGCATTGCTCTGACAAGAAAGCAAAAGGACTGCAAGAAAGGATGTTAGGATTTTCATGCCTTGAATTTAATAGGATCCGTAATACCTTCTCAAAAACCATTCTCCTGCGAGCAAGGTAAATAGCAATGCGAAAACCCATAGGTAATCGATCAGGTCATCAAATGTATGATCTTCGTAAGTTACGGTCGCAATGTCATTTCGTTTGGCTAATTCATCCAGCATTTTACGGTACGAGGAGAACAGGTGAAAGGAGCCATTGGACTGCTTGGACAATTGCTTCAAGGTTCCATGATTTGCAAAAGACTCTAACTTCTCTAATTGAATTTCTTCAACGATGAAGACCCCTGATTTCGTGTATTTCTTTCCGTTAAATGTCGTACTAGCCTTCCAGTTATACTTTCCTGGATTTAATTTTCCTTGATTCAATTTATAGACACTTCCTTCAACGGCAAATTGTGACTTGTATTGTTTTCCTTGTTCGCTTGTCAGGATGAAATCGATTTTAGGTCCAGTGATTGGCTCCATTGATGCATTGTAGAAAGAAGCGGTTACAATGAGTTCTTCCTCGCTACTCATCCGTTTCGGAAGTTGAACACGTAGGCCCATCCCTTGGTTTTTCACCATCAAATAATTAGCGATTTTACCGATAAACTCGTTGAACACGTCATGGTTTTGGTGACGGATAAAATCATTCAATCTCCATCGCCATATTCCTTCACCGAAAATGACGCCGTTTTTTACTTTTTCTCCTTTCGCAAAAAAGAGTAGGGGATCATTCTTTTTAATTTGACCAATGCGCTGAAATAACAGGATTTCCGCACTCGGATCGACTTTAATGGCGCCAAACTTTGCGGTAAGTGGAGGAAGGAAGTCAATGGAGGTTTTGCACGCTTCACTTAACTCAAAGGCATTGAATCCACTATTAAAAGTTGGTTCTAATTCCTCCGACTGACTGGAGCTGCTCGACTTTAATCCAATGGATAATTTAGCGATTTCTGCAGCATCTGTTTGTTGTCCAAGGACATAAAGAATTGGAATCCCTGCTAATCTCAAACGTTGGTGCTGTGCTGCGTCAAACTGAATTCCTGGTTCGTGCCAGATGACCAAATCAACTTTATTGATACTTTGATCCCAGTCCTTCAGCAAGATGCTCTTTACCTCATAATTTTCATTTCGTTCCAATACATCTTTAAAAGCACTCATATCT
>JBEDJV010000257.1:0-4065 GCA_041172545.1 Bacteroidota bacterium
TTAGATCTTTCTAAACTGCAGTTGCATTTTTTTGAATCGGGGGCAAAGGTGAAAGACCAATTGTTTTTTAACCCGCTCCGGCGCCCTTTTGATTTGTTTTCCTCCGATATTCTTACCTTCAAAGATGTGTTTTCATTAGCACGACGAGCACTACGAAGCCTGCGCGGAACAGAATCCACAAACAAAACGGTGCTCAGTCAGTGGTTGAGTAAGAAAAAAGAAGAAAGTCACGACCGATATTCTTCCTACTTATACAGTGAATCCAATAAACAAATTGGAAACATTCCATCGATTGAACCTACGTACGATTCCGATGCTCCCATGGAGGACGGTCGAATTATTTTACGAGAAAATTACCGAAAGCTATTGGAGAAATACCCGAACTTGCTGGTGTTTGGTGAAGATGCAGGGAAAATCGGCGGAGTTAATCAATCCCTAGAAGGCTTGCAAGATACCTTTGGTGATTTGCGTGTATTCGATACGGGTATTCGTGAATGCACGATCATTGGTCAAGGCATTGGAATGGCCATGCGCGGACTTCGTCCGATTGCAGAGATTCAGTACTTGGATTACTTGTTATATGCGATTCAAATCATGTCTGATGATTTAGCAACCGTACAATACCGCACGAAAGGTGGACAAAAAGCACCGTTGATTGTTTCCACACGTGGACACCGCCTTGAAGGAATCTGGCACAGTGGATCTCCGATGGGAATGATTGTGAATTCGCTTCGTGGCATTCACGTTTGTGTTCCAAGAAACATGACGAAAGCTGCAGGATTCTACAATACATTGTTGCAAGCAGACGAACCAGCATTGGTGATCGAACCATTGAACGGATACCGTACAAAAGAGCGCATGCCGATTAACTTTGGGACATTTACCGAAGCATTGGGAATGCCGGAAATCGTGAAAGAAGGAAAGGATTTGACCTTGGTTTCTTACGGTTCAACATTCAACTTGTGTGAAGTTGCCGCGCAGCAATTAGAGCACATGGGTATTTCCGTGGAACTGATTGACGTTCAAACTTTATTACCGTTCGACACCGAGCACATGATCAGTGATTCATTAGAGAAAACCAATCGTTTGCTAATCGTAGACGAAGACGTCAGCAGTGGTGCAACAGGATTTATGTTGGATAAAATTTTGGTGGAGCAAAAAGGCTACTATCACCTTGATTCCGCACCAGAAACGATGAGTTCGAAAGACCATCGTCCAGCTTACGGTTCCGACGGTGACTACTTCTCTAAACCAAGCATCGATGACATCATTGAAAAAGTGTACGCGATGATGCATGAGGCAGAGCCGGCGAGGTTTCCGAGTTTGTATTGATTGGTGAAAAGTGCTCAGTAAACAGTTTATTTCCAAATTATGAGCAAAGCGATTGAGTCCAAAAAGTGTAGCACACTTAGCTCAAAGAATGACCGCTACAATTTTTTACTCATTTTCAAATGTGGAATTCCGTCCTCATCAAAACAATCACCAACTCCTTCGTAACCGTTTTTCAGGTAAAAGTTGACCGCTGTGTCTCGCGAATGGCAATACATTTCTATCACATGTTTATCTGATCCAAATTGCTCGCAAAAACGCATCATTTCCGAACCGATATTTAAATTTCTAAAATTTTCCTTCACTGCCACTCGTTGCATTTTCATGCAATTACCTTCGGTTACGAGCACAGCGGTTGCAACAATGGCATGCTCTAAAAATCCTGCAATTTGAAAATGATCTTTCTCCTCTACCAGTTCTTCATTCGTAAACCAACTACCAAGCGGTTCTCTTAGGATACTTTCCCTCAGTTTCACGGCTGATGTCCATTCTGGACCCCCGTAGTTTATCTCCTTAAAAATCGTTTTCATATATCAGTGATCACAGAAAGAACGATTACTGTACAACATACTCAAACGGCATGCGCATCTGAATTCCAGCCATGCTTTGAATTTTCTTGATACGGGCGTAGATGGCTTTTAATTCTGTTGGAATGGCAACATCCATTTTTACGGAGTTTTCTTCTTCGTCCTGTTGTTGCTCAATCATTTCGGCAATTTCGGACAAGGTATTTTTCTTCACGATTGGATAGTAAATCACTTTCGGAACAGATTGTCCTTTGCATGCATACGCGATGGCTTTGGATAATCCACCCAGTTCATCAACGAGTCCGATGCACACTGCGTCTTCCCCGCTCCACACTCTTCCGCGTGCTAAAACAGCCACTTTTTCCATTTTCATGTGGCGACCTTCTGAAACACGTGTTAAAAACTGCGTGTAGATTTTATCTACTTGTCCTTGAATCACCGCTAATTCTTCTGGTGTCAATTTAGCATTCAAGGAAGTCAAGGAATGTTTGTTTGTGCGGACACGATCAAAGGTGATCCCGAGTTTATTTTCCATGAACTTTCCAGTATACGGAATCATTCCGAACACCCCAATGGATCCAGTGATGGTTGTTGGATCAGCGAAAATGCGGTTTGCAGGCGTCGCGATATAGTATCCTCCCGAAGCTGCGACATCTCCCATTGAAACGATGACTTTTTTCTTCTTACGCGTCATGGAAACTTCGCGCCAAATTTCTTCACTTGCTAAAGCACTTCCACCAGGACTATTGATGCGGAAAACTACGGAGGTAATATTCTTATCGTTTCTCACTTTTTGAAACAATTTACAAATGCTCGCGGATGAAATGCCAGCGCCGCGGGTCGCTACAGCTCCTTCCGCTACGATCACAGCACCAGGTGGTCACTAATAGTTGACGGTCCGAGAATGCTTTCAAGGCATATTTCTCCATGGACTGAATTTCCAGTTCTTCGTCCTGAGCCATGTTCATCTTTTTCTTCAAAAGTCCCATAAACTCATCGCGGTAACGTAAACCGGTAATTAACTTCGCGTTGTACGCGGATTCACAGTCCAAGATGTGTAACGAATCGACATGGTTGTCCAAAATCAGCGTATCAATTCCTTTGTTCTCGGAAATGTCGTTTCGCATGGTGCGCCACATCGTACGCAACAATGTTTGCGTTTGCAGACGACTGGAGTCGCTCATACTGGTGCGAAAGAACGGTTCTACCGCACTTTTGAAATCATTGTTACTCCCACGAACGATTTCCACTTCAATGTTCAAATTATCCAATAAATTCTTAAAGAACATCAATTGAACTCCGACTCCGGTAAATTCCATGGTTGTAGATGGGAATCCATAGACTTCTTTCGCAGCCGAACTGATGTAATAAGCGGTTTGCGAAACAGATTCTCCGGATAAATAGGCTACCGCAAATTTTCCACTCGTTTGAAAGTCTTTGATGGCATCGTGTAATTCTTTCGCACTTGCCATTCCGCATGTCAGCGAACCAAGCTCTAAGAAAATTCCTTTGATCTTTGGATCTGTTTTCGCCTTTTCAATTCCATAAATCAAATCCGGGAGTCCGACCGTACGATTGACTTGAAAACTGGCAATATCCAAAGACTCGTCGCTTTTCTCCTGGAGTTCCCCAGTCAATTTTAATTGTAAAATGGTTGAATTACGAATCGCCAAAGGTTCTGGTCCAAAGTTTCCAAAGGAACCAATCACTCCTCCTAAAACCATGAAAAACAACAATAAGGAGACAAGTCCAGCAATCATTACCGCAACAAAACTCGGCCAAAACAGTCTGCCGAAGGATACTTTTTGATCTGACATAAAAATTATTTAAATCGTGAAAATAGATTGAATGAGTTTACCAAGTTGAGTTTTAAACTAAAACGAATTTCATTGGAGTAGTTTGTCCAAAGTGAACCCATGTTTGTACTTCTAACAAGCGGAAAATACATGCTCAACACATTGGTCAATCGAACACCTAATCCGGCGTTGTACGCTGTTTCAATGGAGGTTCCATTGGAAAATGCTCCATAATCAGCAAATACGCCAAACAAATTCGGTTTGATTGGAAGTTGGAAATACATATTCACACTTCCCAACCATTTGGAGGTCGACCCAAAATTGCTTGTGCTTTTGAAATTCCCGTAATTTTCCATGCGTTGTTGCGACCAAAATCCTGAGACATCGTTTCGGGCGAAATTGTACTCTTCGTA
>JBEDJV010000258.1:0-2707 GCA_041172545.1 Bacteroidota bacterium
AAAGAGAGGCGGGGGATCAATTATTGAGTGTAGAAAATTTATCGGCTACCACAGAAGATGGAGTTCCCTTATTTACGAATCTTTCCTTCACCATTAATAAAGGAGATAAAGTGGCATTATTAGCTAAAGATTCTTTGGCAATAACAGCCTTGTTAGACATTCTAGCCGGCGAAAACACGAAATTTACAGGTGAGTACAAATGGGGAGTAACAACTACTCAAACCTATTTGCCTAATGATAATGCCAAATATTTCCAAGATGATTCAATGAATCTGGTGGATTGGTTACGTCAATATTCCGTTGAGAAAGACGAAAGTTTCATTCGTGGTTTCTTAGGTCGTATGTTATTCTCAGGTGATGAGGCATTGAAAAAAAGCACTGTTATTTCTGGAGGGGAAAAACAACGTTGTATGTTCTCTCGCATGATGTTATCTGGAGCAAATGTGCTATTATTTGACGAGCCTACAAATCACTTGGATTTAGAGTCCATTACAGCATTGAATAATGGGATGATAGAATTCCCAGGAACGATGTTGTTCACGTGTCATGATCATCAATTGACCGATACGGTGGCGAATCGTGTGATTGAAATCGGTTCTAAAAGTCATTTGGATAAACTAATGACTTACGATGAGTTCATTACTGATCCAGCTGTGAAAGCTCAAAGAGCTGCTTTAAAATAACAAAAAAGGCCAGCGCGAAAGCACTGGCCTTTTTTTGTATATTTATCGACTGATTACAAAATAAATCTTGTCGACAAGAAATTAGATTGTTGGTTCTCCACAATCGCATTCACGATATCTTTATTCGATTGAGTCGCTTTAGTCGCAACCACAGTACGAATAGAGAATGAACGTAAAGCCGCTGTTACTGAAAGAGTACCCTCAGCAGAATCTTTACGCCCTGTGAAAGGGAATGAATCAGGTCCACGTTGACATTGAGCGTTAATGTTCACACGAGAAACTTGGTTCACCGTTGCATCGATTAATTCTGAAATTTGATTTACATCTGTTCCAAAAATGGCCACTTGTTGTCCGTGAGATGATTCATGGATATAATCAATGGGCTCATCTAAGGTTTCGAATGGAACAACTGGTACCACTGGTCCAAATTGCTCTTCATGCCAAACTTTCATTTTGCTATTAACTGGATACAATAATGCAGGGAAGAAGATCGACTTGAAGTTTTCTCCACCATGTTCATTGATCACTTTAGCGCCATGTAACTTAGCATCTTCAATCAATTCAGTTAAATAAGCAGGCTTATTAGGTTCTGGAAGTGGTGTAATTTGAACTCCTGGTTCCCACATCATCCCTAGCTTAAGCGCTTCAATTTTCTTAGCTAAACCTTCGTTGAATTTATCAGCAAGTGATTTGTGTACAAAGATTATTTTCACCGCTGTACAACGTTGTCCGTTGAAAGAAAGTGATCCTAAAAGACATTCGTTAATGGCTGAATCTAAGTCTGCACTTTCTGTAACAATCGCTGCATTCTTTGCATCTAGGCCTAAAATAGCACGTAAACGATTCACTTTCGGGTGCATTTTCTTTAACTTATCTGCTACTTTAGAAGAGCCAATTAAAGTCAATACATCGATTTTGCCTGATTCCATTAACTGAGGGATGATCGAATTTCCACGTCCATAAAGTGTGTTGATAACACCTGCTGGGAATGAATCTTTGAACGCCTCAAGTAATGGGTAGTGTAATAAAGTACCGTGTTTCGGTGGTTTGAATAAGACGATATTTCCCATGATTAGGGCTGGGATAAGTGTCGTAAAGGTTTCATTCAACGGATAGTTGAATGGTCCCATACAAAGTACAACGCCTAAAGGTGAACGTCTCACTTGACCGATAATACCTTCTTCAATTAAGAAAGTAGAAGAGTTTCGATCGATATCTTTTAAAGCACCAATCGTGTCGTAAATATATTGAACGGTCCGGTCAAATTCTTTTTGAGAGTCGCCTAGTGATTTACCAATTTCCCACATTAATAACTTAACCACTTCGTCACGCTTTTGAATCATCTTCTGCGTAAATTTCTCCACACATTCGATTCGTTGAGCAACGGTCATCGATGGCCATTCGCCACGACCATTGGAATAAGCCTTAACGCCAGCGTACAAAACTTCCATGGCATCTGCTGCGTCCGTGATAGGATAGGAGCCGATTCGTTTTTGTTCGAAACCTTTGTCAGTTTTTACATAAATGGGTGACCAAACGTCTTGCGTTTTGCCTTTCCACTGACGCATCTCGCCATTGACCAAATACTCTTTTTGTTCAATAGGATGCGTTAAATCATACTCTTTTGGGATTTCCCCAGCAACAGGGAATAGGGTTTGCAAATTGCTTTCTGGCATTGTCTTTGTTATTAATTTTTACAAATTTCCGGATTTAGTACATTTCAAATATTTGACTGAATCAATTATTTAAATAGTACCATGTTTTTCCGGTTATTTACAAATATAAAGACGAATACTTGCCCTTATTACTCCTTTTTTAAAGGATATTTTCTTCGGATTTTGTTGATAATGAACTTGTTCTGTTCAGTGAAGCTGGCAGGATGCAGAAGATTGTATGTGGTAGACCAAGCTTGAAACAAGGACGGATCTCCAGCTGAAAAGCTAGTGGAACAAATATTTTTTTGAACTAAATAGTCGCTAAATTCCATAGGTCCAAGCTTGTTTTTTCTTCCACAAAAGTAGGAA
>JBEDJV010000259.1:0-3410 GCA_041172545.1 Bacteroidota bacterium
CGCTAGGACAACAGTTGTTAGAGGCGGCGGGACATGTCGTAATCACGGATAAAGTAGCACAAGACGAATTAGCTAACGCCGTGAATGAACAAGGAATCGATGTGATATTGGTACGCAGTGCAACGACCGTTCGTAAAGAAGTGATTGACGCGTGTCCAAATGTAAAAATCATTGGTCGTGGAGGTGTTGGTATGGATAACATTGACGTGGACTATGCACGTAGCAAAGGAATCCACGTGATCAACACACCTGCTTCCTCGTCACAATCGGTCGCAGAATTAGTGATGGGACAATTGTTTTCCCTTTCTCGTTTCCTTCATGATTCTTTTAAAAACATGGAGTCAAGTGATTTTTCCACCTTGAAAAAGAACTATGCAAAAGGCGTAGAACTTCGTGGGAAAACACTGGGAATTATTGGATTTGGTCGCATTGGTCAAAGTCTTGCTTCCTACGCACTAGGAGTCGGCATGAACGTCATCGCGATTGATAACAAGAAACAGGATGTTTCCATTGAAGTCAAAGTTGGAAATCAACTGGTTTCAATTCCTATGTCGACAGAAACAGATTTACATGCACAGTTAGGCCATATGGATTACATTTCCATCCACGTGCCGAAACAAGCAGATGGAAGCGCTGTTTTAGGAGCGAAGGAATTTGGTCAAATGAAAAAAGGAGTCTTCATCGCCAACGCTGCTCGAGGTGGTGTGGTGAATGAAAGCGAACTTTTGGATGCTCTAAACCAAGGAATCATTGCTGGTATCGCTTTGGATGTTTTCGAAAACGAACCGAATCCACGAAAAGAATTATTGGCTCACATTGCTTGTACACCACACATTGGAGCAGCAACGTTAGAGGCACAAGACCGCATCGGTGAGGAATTGGCACAACTGATTATTGGATTGGCTTAAATCTAATTTTAACGCATAAAAAAAGGGACGCATGAACATGCGTCCCTTTTTTGTTTTATGTGCGTTTGATTAATCTCTAATAATTTCAATCGATTCGATGCTATCTCCTTCACGGATATCATCAATAACGTCTAATCCTTCCGTTACTTTTCCGAAACACGTATGTGCACGATCTAAGTGTGAAGTATTTCTTCTAGAATGACAAACAAAGAACTGTGATCCACCTGTATTCTTACCTGCGTGAGCCATGGAAAGAACACCACGATCATGGTATTGGTTGTCTCCTGTTACTTCACAATCGATTTGATAACCTGGTCCACCTGTTCCTGGCATTCCTCTTTCTCCTTCACGTGTATTTGGACAACCACCTTGAATAACGAAATCTGGAATCACACGGTGCCACTTTAATCCATTGTAATAACCTGATTCAGCCAACTTTACGAAGTTCTCTACTGTTTTCGGCGCATCGTTTTCGTAAAATGTCACATGCATTTCACCTTTGTTTGTTTTAATGATTCCTTTCATAAGCTAAATTTGATGCCACGAAATTACGCGTTGAAGTTGGAATGCTAAAATGGAGTTTTGAACAATCAACCATGGGAATACTTGTTGAAAACTTAGTTGATAACGTATGAAGATGTGGTTTCGTGTGACTTTAAGGTAATGTTAAATTTGTAAAGAAGGAACCAACAAACGAATTTCTATGTTCAGTACACTTACCAAACGAAAACTTACCGACAATCAAGTTGCCAATGTTTTCATCAACGCTATTTTTGATAGTGTGGATAATGGCTTTTCTGAAGTGTCGTCGATTATAAACGAAGATTCAGCCTTCGTTTCATCACCTGCCATTAACCCGAGCAATAATGGTGAATTTGGAATGATTGTCCTAGTTGGAAATTTGTCTTTTTTAGAAAGTACCTTCGAAGCGGATCAAGCCGAACGCGTTGAAAACATCATTTTCGACAAAGTTTCGAAAATGTATGAAATGGATACGGCATCCTTCAGAAATCTTGTTCGCGAATACCAATCCTTCATCATGCGCGTGAATCATCCTTCTAAAAACTGGATCTACGGAATGTCAAAAGCTGTTTTTCATAAATACAACTTAAACGAATTCCAAGATGAATATTTCCGCCGCATGCAAGCACCGAACCCATTGTTCTTGAAAAGAATGGATGAGGTGATGTCCAACTTCATTTGGAATTGGGATGCATTCTTCAAAAAATACCGAATCTAAGGATTTTAACACATAAAAAAAGGGGCGAATTTCGCTCCTTTTTTGTTTCCATTCACTTACGCTTCTTCTGCTTCGACAATCGGTTTTCGAAACACTATTTTTCCGTCAAAGACATCCATAACGATGTTCTTCGTACGGTCAATTGTCCCACTTAACAAAGCTTTCGATAACTCGTTTAACACTTGCTTTTGAATCACCCGTTTGATTGGACGCGCGCCAAAAAACGGATCATAACCTATTTCCGCAATGTGATCAAAGGCGTCTTTTGACACATACATGCTCAGGTCCATTTCTTTCAATTTATGTTTTAACGCATCCAATTGAATTTGAACAATTTGCCTCACGTTGCCCATGGTTAAGGGTGTGAACATTATGACCTCATCCACGCGGTTCAAGAACTCTGGACGAATGGTTTGACGCAACAATTCCAATACTTCCACCTTCGCTTTCTCAGCCGTTTCATCAAAATCCTTTTCCTTTACCTTTTCAAAACGATCATGAATAATGGATGAACCTAAATTCGAAGTCATAATGACAATCGTATTTTTGAAATTCACTAAACGTCCTTTGTTGTCGGTTAAACGTCCATCATCAAGAACTTGAAGCAGCACATTGAAAACATCTGGATGTGCTTTTTCGATTTCGTCTAAAAGGATGATGGAATATGGTTTACGTCGAACCGCTTCCGTTAATTGTCCACCTTCCTCATAACCGATGTATCCTGGAGGCGCTCCCACCAAACGACTAACCGTGTGTTTTTCTTGGTATTCACTCATGTCAATGCGTGTCATTGCATTTTCATCATTGAATAAATATTCCGCAAGTGCTTTGGCGAGTTCCGTTTTCCCGACTCCAGTGGTTCCGAGAAAGATAAAGGAACCGATGGGACGTTTTGCATCCTGTAATCCAGCTCGACTGCGACGAACGGCGTCTGACAATGCCATGATTGCTTCTTCTTGTCCAACAACACGCTTGTGCAACTCATCTTCCAACTTCAACAACTTCGAAACTTCACTTTCTAGCATTTTATTCACTGGAATGCCCGTCCATTTGGACACCACATCCGCGATTTCTTCCACATCGACTTCTTCTTTAATCATTTTTGAATTGGCTTGAAGAAGGATCAATTGCTCTTTAGCTTGCTCTAAGTTGACCTCGGCCTCTTTAATTTTTCCATAGCGAATCTCTGCAACCTTTCCAAAATCGCCATTTCGTTCAGCTAAATCCGCCTCGTATTTTAAGTTTTCAATTTCTTCTTTTAC